>JABMOJ010000592.1 GCA_013204195.1 SAR86 cluster bacterium | reverse complement strand
GTTAAGACACTTGGCAAAAATACGCGCGATGGTGGTCTTGCCTGTGCCGCGGGTGCCGGTGAACAGATAGGCATGATGCAGACGATTTTGCTCCAAGGCATTTACCAGCGCTCGGCGCACATGCTCCTGGCCCTCGAGTTCCTCGAAGTTGGCCGGTCGATATTTTCTGGCAAGAACCTGATAACTCATGGCGATGGGGGTCGCTGCTGCGTGAGTGTCAAATTGTACGGGGTATTGACCGATGATTCACCACAAATGCCGGGTTTGTTACGAACAGCCACCTAGCACTAGACCCACAAAGCAGATCGAACTACAGTAACGGCCCATGAAATTGGATTCCTGCCGTCAACCCGGCAGCCTATTTATCGATTGTTATTGATCGATCGTTATTGACCTATGATGATGAAATTATGAGCAGGATGATTTGTATCGGCCACCGTGGCGCCAGCGGCTATGCGCCTGAGAACACGCTGGCCGCCTTTAAACTGGCAGTCACCATGCATTGCCCCTGGATTGAACTGGATGTTTATGCCGTAGAGGGTGAACTGCTGGTGATTCACGACGATACCCTGGAACGTACCACCAACGGCCACGGCCGAGTCATGCAGACGTCATTAGCGACGCTTCGAAGCCTGGACGCTGGCAACGGCCAACAAATTCCCACCTTGAGCGAGGTCATTGAGCAAATCGACCATCGCGCAGGGATCAACATTGAGCTCAAGGGTGAACATACCGCCCTGCCCGTCAACCGACTGTTGAATGATTATCTGAGCCGCGGTTGGCAGGCTGATGAGTTCATGCTGTCCTCATTTGACCACGAGGAACTCAAACTGGGTGAGCCGGCCTTTGAACGTGGCGTGTTGTTCGATCGTGCGTCAAAAGATTATTTCAAGACGACAGCGGCACTGGGCGCCTATTCCTTGAATGTGTCCATGCGACTGGTGAAACCAGCGCTGGTCGAAGAGGCTCATCGCCGTGGCTTGAAGGTTTTTGTCTACACGGTCAACGAAGCCGACGACATCCAGCGCATGCGCGATTTTGGGGTCGACGGCATCTTCTGTAATTATCCTGATCGGGTCGGCTAAGGCCTCCCGTGACAAAGGCAAAGCGCACTCTTATGAACCTAGTCGTCAGACCCGCAGCGGCCGACGAGCAGCCAATTATCGCCGAACTCCTACAGCTTTACCTGAAGGAATTCGCCACGTTTACCACCGTCGACAGGGATGCCAGCGGCCATTACCCGTACCCCTATCTGTCACACTACTGGCAGGATCCGCAGCGCTTTCCATTCTTGATGGTTAACAACCATGTCATCCTGGGTCTGGCACTTGTGCGCCTGGAGACTGATCCATTGAACGGCTATCAACAGATGGATATGGCGGAATTTTTCATCCTACCCACACACCGCCGCCAAGGGCTTGGCCGGCTCGCCGCCGAAACCTTATTCGGCCTGTTTCCCGGACCCTGGCTGGTGCGGGTATTGCTCTCAAATGTCGCCGCCGAGCCATTCTGGCGCGCCTGCATCAAGGCTTGCACGCAAGGTCAATTCAAGGAAGTCCGCGACACCTCAACGCGAGTCTTTAGCTTTCAATTTCCCATTTGACAGTGAACCGACCGGCTATTTTTGCCCACCGGGTACTCTGCTGCTGCACGCAGGTAAAGCGCTGAAGGCCGTCAAGACCGACGACCAACCATAGCAAAATCAATTTAGCCGTGCTCTTCGCCGCGCTTAAGTGGCAGACCAGACAGTCGGTTACGCTGCAATCTACCGGAACTGGATATGAGTTTGACGATTTCAGGAAATCCTACATAACTCACCGTACCCTGGCCGGTGATAGCCACCCGTAACCGATCGTTCACCGAGATCGCCGCGCGCCCCGGACCTGTGACCCTTAGGTCCGCGAAATCACTGATCATTGCCTCGGCCTGATAATTTCCAGCGTCACGCACCACCACAGACTGGGATTCCACATCACCGCTGACAGCCACTCGACCGCGGCCATCAATCAAGACCTCGAGCCGGTCTGCCGTCAGGTGATCGACTCGAATATCGCCGGCACCCTTCACCTGAAGCACTAACACATCACTGTCCATATCCGGCAACACTGCGCGACCGACACCGGTTAAGCATACCTGGCGCAGATCTTTGACATGCAAGTCGTAAGTAATCACCTCTCGGTGAAATTGCAGAGAGACGGGACCGACACTGACATAACCGAGTAACAGCTCTTCATTCACAACGATGGATTGTAATTGACTGATCCCATAGCGCGGCGCACGAATTGTCAAAGACTCATGGTCTGATTGGGTGACCCTCAGTATTCCGGGCCCACGCAGGCGCACCTTATTAAAGTCACTCACCTGACGTACTTCGATCGTCATAAGTCGTCCCCGGCAATCTTCTTCAACTCACGCTGCAACTCAAATTGGGAAGAGGTGACATGAGACTCCATGGCGCGGACTCGCTGTTCAATATCCGAGAATCTATTCTTGGCCAGTCGCAGTACCTGCGCGTTGCTACGTTGACGTGATCCGGCCGAGGTATGTCGACCATCGCGAGAATATCGCGGCGGCTTGCCGGTCCGATTACCCGCCGCGATAGGATCCGCAGACGACGCATCGAACAGATCATCATCGACCATCGATTTATCAGCGTCGACATCGTCAGCATAATGGTCGAAACCTTCCGCCTCAAAACGATCGGCAACCTCTCGATAGTAAGGTTTGTCTTCCATCAGGAAGAAATAGAGAATGAAATACACCGGCAAAGTGAGCGATGGGACAAAGAGCAAACCCAGCAGAGCGAACAACCTGACTTGCCAGGTTTTGACGTCGAGATAATCTGCCATGCCCGCACAAACGCCGCCGACTTTACCGCGCTTCTTGTCTCGATAGAGGGTCTTGTCGGCGTTAAAGCGGCTCAACAAAGACGGGCGACGATGCCGAGCACTGCGGCGACGTGACTTGTGATCTTGCGACCGGCGAGCACGTCCTGCATCCTCTCGACTTTCGTGATTCACGTTTTCCGACTCATCTACCCCATCATTATCTTCTCGACCGCTCGCACCTTGCTTGGGCCTCGCCCGCTGCGCCAGTCGCGCGGCTCGCTCGGCGGCTTCCTCAGCATTCTGCGCCTTGCGTTGCGCTCTGACCTCCGCTCGCTCGGCCAGCCGCCTCGCTCTTCTAGCAGCGCTTTGCGCGTCTCGTAGTTCTTTATCTGAACTGTTCACTAACATCACCCCTTAGTCGATTCGTGGCTTGCCACTTATTCGGGTCGGTTCCTGATCGTCGTGTTGACGATCATAAGGACTGGCGTTGCTTTTCACGCCAGCCCGGTGTTTCAACGTCAAGAATGGCTTCCAGCGTCTCGATTCGAGCTGCCATTTTATTAGCGACGTCAATCATGTCTTCCAGCTCGCCACGTTCACCCGCCGATAATCCATCCACGCCTCTGGCTTTCGATCGGTAGTGGAAAACAATCCAGATCGGTGCCACAACGACCATAAAGACCACTACCGGGACAAAAAATGCTACGACTATAC
>JABMOJ010000591.1 GCA_013204195.1 SAR86 cluster bacterium | reverse complement strand
TGGGCATCGAAGTGAACCAGAGCCACAGGACCATATTTTTCCGCGTGAGCCCGCAATAGCGGGTAAGTGACAAAGTGATCGCCGCCCAGGGTGACCATCAAGGCACCGCTGCTGATGAGCAGCCGCGCATGCGCCTCAACGGTTTCTACCAGGTGCTGCGGGTAACCCGAGTCGAGTAGGCAGTCGCCGTAGTCAGCCACAGCCAGAACCTCGACTGGGTTGATGCCAAAGGGAAACGCTCGACCGATGAGTTCTGCGAGCTGCACCGAAGCGGCGCGGATGGCCTGCGGGCCCAGGCGTGCACCGGGCCGAAAGGTGGTGGCCGAATCAAAGGGAATGCCAGAGATGACGACATCTGCGCCGTCGATATCCTGGGTGTATTTGCGCCGCAGGAACGATAACTCGCCGGCAAACGTGTTGCCACCCTGAACGTGCTCGATAAATCGCTGGCGTTTCGGGTTCTGCTGATTCATGGGCCTGGCCTGTGATGACTGATGGGCGCCGATTTTGGACTGACCGAGTGTTCGGGTCAAATGCTATGACGTAAGTCGCAAGGTTGCTCGTGCTTTTTACTCGTGATCATTGGTGTTGTGAACAGGTGTTGTGAACAGGTGTTGTGAGCAGGGGGCGTGATAACAGGCTGCGTGAATCGGGCCCCGCTCATTGCGCTGTGTGACAGGACCGGGCAGTGGACTGGCTAGGGTGATTGATTACTGCTTGGTGAAGACCAGTAACTGGTTGTTGGCGGGCATCGGTGTGTCTGACATCAGACGAAAGCCCTGTGATTGGGCGCTAGCTTGCAGGGTCTCAATATCACGAATGCCACTTAGGGGGTTGCGCGCTTTAAGCCATTCATCGAAGGTCGCGTTTGAGTCAGCGGTGAACTCGCCCAGGTATTTGAAAGGACCATAAAGACACAGTTTACCGCCTCTTGGCAGGGCGCTTGCGGCGCCTCGGAACAGGGGTGGCAGCAGTGCTGCGGGCATGATGTGCACGACGTTGGCGGCATAGATATGATCTGTGGGCGGGAAGTCTGATGTGGCGATGTTCAGATATAGCGGCGGGCTGACATTCAAAGGCGCGAGACGTTCGATGTTTTCAACCAGGCCGGCAAAGTATTCACCTTGGTCAGTGGGCTGCCAGGTGAGGTGTGGTAGCGCTGTCGCCAGATGCACCGCATGTTGTCCAGAGCCACTGCCGATTTCAAGGATTCGCGCAGGTTCCAGGAAGAGTGACTTGAGCTGCTCAAGGATGGGTGCCTTATTGTTGTCGGCGGCTTGAGAGAACTGGGTAAATTGGTCGATGACAGTGTCCTGTGGTCGTTGGCGGCTGAGATGCCAGTGGGACAGAATGTTAAGCTTCCGGTGCGGCGTCCGGGGCCGTGTAGCCTTCTACGCGGTCAATCTTTTCGCCAGCAAGGAACCGGTCGCGCTGTTCGTTCAAATACTTACGGGCCTCCTTATCCATCAAGTTAAGATGCTTTTCGTTGATGAGCATGGTTTGAATGTGTTGCCATTCGAGCCAGGCCTGCTCGGAGACATGATCGAAGACCTGTTGACCTTTGGCGCCGGGGAAGGGTTGTGCATTCAGGCCGGGCAAGTCTTTTTTTAATCGACTGCAAAATACTGTTCTGCTCATGATGGTCCTCGCATAGCGTAGTGGTTTTGGGAGCCGCCTTATGGCTTCTGTAAGTCTTTGAGCTGGGCAAATATTCGAGTCACGGGTCGCGTCAAGCCAATGGCCTGGGTTGCCTGGAGATCATACCAGGTCAGCCTGTCTGGCTCGCCGATCTGGTGACTCGACCGAGAAGATCTTACGTGAAGTGGCGTGATATCTAAATGGAAGTGGGTAAATGTATGCCGAAAAGGCAAAATCACTTGGGCGGCGACCGGTTCCAGTGCTTGGTTTGCCAGCACCGCGTCTAGCATCGCGGGCTCTGTTTCCGGAAAGCCCCAGAGACCGCCCCAGAGACCACGGCTAGGGCGTTTCTCCAGCAAAAATTCACCCTCACTGTTTTCAATGACAAGCATATAGGTTGATCTAACTGGAATCGCCTGACGGGTTTTTTTGCCTGGCAAGCGCTCGACCTCATCAGTCTTGTGCGCGACGCAGGTCTCCAGCATAGGGCATTGGTTGCAGTCAGGTCGACTTCGTGTGCAGAGCGTCGCGCCGAGGTCCATGATAGCTTGAGTGTAATCATTGACCCGAGTTGTCGGGGTCAGGCGTTCTGCAATCTCCCAGAGGGCATTGGCCACCGGGGTTTGGCCGGGCCAGCCATAAACGCCAAAACAACGAGCCAGCACGCGCTTGACGTTGCCGTCGAGAATAGCGGCTCTGCCACCGCAGGCGATGGAAATAATAGCGCCGGCCGTGGATCTGCCGATGCCGGGCAGGGCGACCAGCTGTTCCAGGTTGGCGGGAAATTCACCATTAAAATCGGCGATGATGGTGCGCGCGGTTTTATGTAGATTGCGGGCGCGGGCGTAATAGCCGAGCCCAGTCCACAAGTGCAGCACTTCGTCTTCGCTAGCATCGGCCAGTTGGTCGATGGTGGGAAAGCGTTGCATGAAACGTTCGAAGTAGCCGATGACGGTAGCCACCTGAGTTTGTTGCAACATGATCTCAGACACCCAGACCCGATACGGGCTAATCTGCTGTTGCCAAGGCAGATGCTTGCGGCCGCTGGTGTCAAACCAGCGCAAGAGTCGGTCACTGAAATCCGTGGTCATGTGCCAAATAATCCTTTGAGGAGTTCCTTGGCCTTATCTTGCAGCTCAGGCAAGCGGGCTTTGAGCTTCTCTTGGCCTTGGCGTTTTAGCTCTTGCTTAATAATGTCCGTGACCAGCGCTTGGGTATCCTTGCTGTTCGGCAGGCACAATTTGGCCGGTGAGATATCCATGGCGCCGACACAATGCAGTGGCCAGCGCAGGCCTGCCAGCGGTGGTTTGACGCTGAATTGACTCGTCGCACTTTCTTGTAGCGTGATCCCAAGATCGTAGTCGAGCTGGTTCTGCCAATAGTCGATGCCGCCAGTGCCGACAATCTTCATCGTCTCTAGTTGGACGTTCAATTGCTGGTTGGCTTCGATCCCGTCTGTCAGGGTTAAAGTACCCACTAAGGATTCGAATGGCATGTTATCTGGCCACTCGCCAATACCTGACGACTGACCGCGCAGGCTGTCAATCACACCAGCAATTTTCTTCACTGGGCTGACATCGAGGCTGCCCTGCTTGATCAGAAATTGGTTCGAGCCGTTCATGCTATCGAGCACCTCACTCAGCATGTGACCCCTGAAGCGAAGATCGGACGCGAGTTCCATGTTGCCAGTAAGCCATTCAAGATCCGTCAGCGCGGTGATATCGACGCCGCTGACTGTCAGGCGTGAGGTGCTTGTTGGGGTGGCGTCGGCAGGCATGCGGGCCACAAAGTGATGTTTGATCTGGCCGCTGTAACCACTTGCGGTGGTGGTGACTTCAAGCTGCTCGCGGCCGTTAAGGACAGTGAACTCGAGATCGTTGAGCTGATAGGTATCGTAATTCAATTGAACCATATGAATTCTCCCATCGAGTGAGTATTGCTTCAGGCTATCGACGGGTAGCACTTCGCTATCTACAGGCAGCGACAGCGCATTGTTTTCGCCAGTGTTATTCTCAGCGTCTGGTGGCAGATAGTCGCTGAGGGTTAATGTGTCGAGGCTCAGGTCAAAGCGGGCGCCGCTGACATCGCCGAGTTCCGCGCTCGCTGAGCCTTTGATGCTCATGGCGTCGAGCTTGGCCATGATGTTGGTGAGATGTATGGCTGCTGGCGTACCCTTGATGTTAGCCGTCATCTCAAACTGGTTGAGAGCGTCGGGGTTACGAGTTTCAATGGTAGGCAATTGCAGTTTCGCCAGTAAAGATTGGATGTCAAAGGGCTGAATATTCACCGTGCCCTTGAGAATGGGCGTGGTCTGCATCTGGGTGATTTGCAGGTCGATGGTTGCCTGCAGGCCGGCCAGTTGGATCTGGCCGGCCTGCAGGTTGGCAGTGCCTTGGCTGAGATCGGCATCGCCGTTCAATGTCATGCTGGCTTGGATATCACTCAGGTCGGGCAAGCGGGTCAGACTCTTGATGGCCAGTTGGTTAAATTGATATTGGTCGAGCTGGCGACTGAACGTGATATTACCAGCGCCTTGAAAAGACGAACTCAGGCCCGCCAGCGTGTCTTCTGCGGACACGTCGAACTCAATAAAGGTCGTCTCATCGGCGCGGACTGCACCTGTCGCCAGGGATTTTAGGTTGATCACATAATCTGCCGCCGGCGCGTGGTAGCGAATGATCGCGTTGCTGATGTTCATGTGAGCGATGTCGAGATTCAGGTTTGCGCTGCTATCACTTGAGTCAGCTTCGGCGGCCGCGGTAGCGGTATCAGCTACCTGCCAGTTGCCTTTACCATCGGCAGCGACTTCTGCATTCAGGGTCAGCCCATCAATGGTCAAGCCATCGATAGCGAGTTCGCCGCCTAACAATAGCGGGATCAGCTTGAGATCGACGGCGGCGGTCTCAAGCAAGAGAAATGGTTGGTCGCTGCCCGCTGGTTGAATTTCAATATCGGAGACCTTAATGGCAATAGGTGGCCAGTAGCGCCAGCTGATGTCGCCGTTGATATTAAGTTCGAAGCCGGTCTCCCGCTTCACCGCGTCGTTGAGTTGCTGGCGATATAGGTCCGGGTTGTCCAGTAGAAATAATACGGCACCGAAGAGTAATGCGGGAATCAGGGCGAGTAGGGCAAGGATCAATTTCATGTATTACCTCTCGATCAAAGGATTGGTTGAACGGTCAATTTTGCGAGCCTCGAGCGAGACAATACCGGCTGTCGGCATGTGTCGATGATATCGGCTATATTCGCTAATGACGCCGTGCGTTTGGCCGAAAAATAGTCACGAACTTCAGGCTGCGGACCTTCGCAATCGGCAAGTTGTTGTGATGCTCTAGGGCGCTATTATGCCAGATTGTGATGCTCGGGGTGTTATCTATCAATCTGCAGCGCGACGGAGCGTGCGGCCTGCTTCGAATGTCGTGGGCGAGGGTTACTGCGCCGCTCAAGAGCGAATCGCTGTGCTCAACAGGGGAGGGTATCGCTGCAACCAAATTATCTGATAGTCTCTGGTAAAACTAACGAGGAGTGTTTGATGCCTGATATAGGTAGTACTGCAAATCCGTTAAGAGTTGCGATTATTGGCGCCGGCCCAGCGGGCTTCTACACCATCAGCAACTTCCTCAAGTATAAAGAATTGACCGTCGAGATGGATCTGTATGACCGTCTACCGACCCCCTATGGTCTTGTCAGGGCGGGTGTCGCGCCTGATCACCAGAAAGATAAGTCGGTAACTCGAGCCTATGCCAAAAGCGCAGAACAACCCAATGTGCGATTTTATGGCAATGTGGAATATGGCAAGCATCTTCAATTGACCGATCTGCAAGCGCACTATCATCAGGTGATATTCACCAATGGCGCCCCCACCGACCGCGATTTGGGTATTCCCGGCGAAAATCTGCAAGGTAGCCATTCAGCGACAGATTTCGTTGCTTGGTATAACGGCCACCCAGATTTCGCCGATCATCACTTCGATCTCAGCCAGGAAAGTGTTGCCATCGTTGGCGTCGGTAACGTGGCGATGGATGTGGCCCGTATTCTCTGCAAATCCTATGCAGAGCTGGCAGAAACAGACATCGCCGATCATGCCTTGGCGGCCCTGAAGAATAGCCAGGTTAAGCGGGTCTATTTGCTCGGCCGCCGTGGTCCGGCGCAGGCCGCGTTCACGCCGCCTGAGATCAAGGAGATGGGTGAGTTAGCGGAAGCGGAAGTCACGGTGTCTGCCGAAGAGGCGCGGGTTGATGCCATCAGCCAACAGTTCTTGGATGCCAACCCAGATAAAAATGTTGAAAAAAACATCGGCTTTATCACTGATTACAGCCAGCGGATCATCATGGGCAAAGACAAGCTTCTGACGCTGCGGTTTTTAGTCTCACCGACAGAAATTATCGGCGAGGCTGGGCACGTGGCGGCACTAAAATTGGCTAAAAATGCGATAACCGCGAGTGCAGACGGCGCTATTCGACCCAGGGCCACGGGCGAAGAAGAAATTCTTGAGGCGGGTCTGGTATTTCGCTCGGTGGGGTATCAAGGCATACCAGTTTCAAATGTGCCCTTCGATGCCAAGCAAGGCACGATTCGGAATATTGAGGGCCGGGTGGTTGATGAGTCTGGCGAGGCAGTGACGGGTTTGTACACTGCAGGCTGGATTAAGCGCGGGCCCAGCGGCGTCATTGGTACCAACAAAACCTGTGCTCAGGAAACGGTTGCCCGCATGGTTGAAGACATCGCCGCTGGAAATTGCTTCACGCCCGTGGCGCCAGGGGTCGATGCGGCGAGTGCCTTAGTGCATGAGCGCCAGCCGCAAACGGTGAGCTATGCCGATTGGCTCAAGATCGATGCCGCCGAGATTCTAAAGGGCGAGGCACAACAACGTCCGCGGGTTAAATTCACCCGCATCAAGGACATGTTGGCCGTTCTTGGCGACTAGCTCGGCGACTGGTCTGTGGCAGGTTTTACTGCCATTCGGGTCTCGGCGTCATAATCGGAAAGCGGCGCTCAAATTGATCGAACAAGCCGCCAAGTTGCGCGAGCGCGCCGATGTCCCCGTCAATGGCTAAGGCACCGCTGCCCATCAGTTCTGGGGCATCGGCCAGGCGCAGCATCAACCGTTTGAAATCGAGACCGCTGATGGTCATGGTGGCCGTAGCTTGCGGGTGAGATTTGCCGGGAAATGCGTGCAGCACGGAATTTTCGATGGTCAGTAGATTGTGTTCAGCATCGGTAAATGCCAGATTAATGTGCAACACCAATCCGTCCACCTTGTCGCTATTGAGTCTCACTGCTAGGGTCTGAAATAGATTTTCCAATGGCATGGCTTTGGCCATGCTTTCGGTCGCCTCGAAGCGTGAGCCGCTGGGCAGGCCTTCACGAAGTTCGAGTGCGCCGCAGAGAAAGAAATTTCGCCAAGGGCCCGATTCTGATTGGTAACCCATTTGTTCAAGGGTATCTGCCAGCAGTGCCCGGCCGCCAATATGTTCCGGTTCAGCCATGACCACATGGTTGAGTACTTCGGCGACGAACCGATAGTCACCGCGGGCAAAGTAATCTTGCGCGCGGGCGACAACCGCATCACTGCCGCCCATGAAATCCAGGTAACGCTTGCCAGCCTCAACGGGGGGCAGTTGATAGAGATGGGCGGGGTTGCCGTCAAAAAAACCGAGGTATTTAACATAAACGGCGCGGGTATTATGGTGGACCGTACCGTAATAGTCGCGATTGTAAAACTCCTTGCCGAGGCTGTCTGGTAGGGTCACGAGTTCGGCGATTTCTTCTTTGGTGTAGCCGTGGTTGGCCATGCGCAGGGTCTGGTCGTGGATGTACTTGTACAGGTCACGTTGTTTCTTCAGGTAGTCTAAGGCCGCTTCACGGCCCCAGGTGGGCCAGTGGTGGCTGGCGAACTGAACCTCTAAATCACCCCCAAACAATTCGATGGATTCGTTGATCTGTGCCGCCCAAGCCAAGGCGTCGCGTACCTGTGCACCGCGAGGCGTATAGACATTGTGTAGATGATGCGAGGTGATCTCGGACATGCACAGGGCTTTAAATTGCGGGAAGTAAAATACCATTTCTGCGGGCGCTTCAGTGCCCATGGTCATCTGAAAGACAATCTCGATGCCATCAATGGTGCGAGTTTCACCGGTTTTACTAATCGTATCATTGGGTATGACAAAGCCAGTGGTGCCCATGGACAATGCGGCCCCCAGTCCCGTGGTGACGAAGGCCGTGGGGGATGGCTGGAGCAAACTGCCATACATATAGGTCGCGCGCCGGTTCATGACATTGCCGGCCAGTACGTTCTCCGCGAGACACTCTTTCACGTAATCGATAGGCGCAATAACGGCCACTTTGCCAGACTCGACATCATCCTGGTCGACGACGCCAAGCACACCGGCGAAGTGATCCGCATGACTATGGGTATGAATCACCGCGATCACGGGGCGTTCGCCCAGTTGCTCGTTAGCCAGTTTAAGTCCTGCTCTTGAGGTCTCCGATGAGGTCAGGGG
>JABMOJ010000590.1 GCA_013204195.1 SAR86 cluster bacterium | reverse complement strand
TGATTCCACACTGTTACCCATCGATCAGTATCGAGACCGACAATCGCCGCCGTCGCTGTTTCGAGATAATGTTCAAGTTCTAGGTTTGATCTAAATAATTCGGCTCGGGCTTCGATCGCCAGTTTGATATCCTGCACGATGATTAAGGTTTCTATCTTTTGGGTGATGACGTTGCGGGCTCGTCTCGCAACGAGCTCTACCTCAATGAGATCGCCACGGTGATGTTTCAAGGAGAATTGAGTCGTGGATATCTCGTCCAGTTCGTTCCCTGCCAGAAACCTTTCGAATGCCACTGCCTGGTGTGCTGCGATGCAAGTCGCGCTAAGCGGCCGGTGAGCAATGTCCTGCGGTGCGTAGCCTAATAACGATTGAGCTTGTCGGTTCGAGATCACGCAGTGGTTGTCAGCATTCAACAGGAACATGGGCACGTGAGCAAAATCAATAATATTTTGCGTCGCCTGTCGCCGTGCTGCTCGAACTTTGAAATGACAGGTCGTTGCAAATATCACGACCGGAATAAAGAAGGATCCTAGGGTTGCCGCTTCATAAGACAGGGAGTCGAGAAAGTTGATGTGACCCAAAAGCAGTAGACAGAAGATAACCGCTAGCGCTGCGCCGAGAGTGAAAGCAGTGAGGAGTCTTGTTGAGTTGGCAAGCTTTGAGGTGATCATGAACAGCCTTAACACTCGGGGTGGAAATCAGCGCAGTCTGCGAAGCTATTTGTTGTAGATAAAATATTGTAGTTAAGTTGCTGTCTGTAATTGACTGTAGGCAGCTATCGTATGTAAGCTAGTATAGGATTTTGGTAATAGTATGTGATTTTTCTTCGAGATGCGAGCGTTGCTGGCCGCAAGACGCAACGCCTCATCAGACCTGCAGGGCCGTGGCAGGGTGCCCATAGCATCACGTTAAGTAAATTCTAGTCCGCGGGATGACTCGCGGCGTGGTGTTGATGTAATTTGCCGGCCAAATTATTGTAGAAATTTAGGTTGTGGTAATGTTTGCGATGTTAAGTCGGGCGAAAGACGAGCCCAAAACGATTATAATGCGATTCTCGGGGGTGTTGGAAGGCCGTACTGTGCTTCAAGCACTAGAAAAAATTTATGTGCAGAAAACGGCCCAAGGTGTGACTGAGACCGAACTGCTGGGTTGCACGAAGCTTGTCGTAGATATGACAGCAGTCACGGCAGTCAGTCTGCAAGACTCTGACAAAATGGGCGTGCAGATGGGCGTTCTACGCATCGTGCAGGTGTGCCAAGCGGTGGGGGCGAAGTGGGATTCTCACAGTTTTGTCCAACGATTTGAGTCATGGTATCTCGCGCCAGTGCGAAAGGACTGCCGGGCAGCTTACAATGATAGATTAAATCGTGTCGTGCGCAATCTGGGTCTAGACTCAGCACAAGTTCATAGGTGCGTTGACGTAACGCTAAGCGAAGTGCTAATCGACGTGGGACTGACAGCGAAAAGCATCGACAGCCTCCGCTGGGAACCTATGTCAGCTTAAATCATTATCCGGCAGGGTAATGTTGACCTTCAGTGCGTTACTTTGAGCCCGTAGCGGTTGCCCAATCATCTCGTCATAGGCAGATTCTTGGACCAGTTCGGCCCGTTGGATCTTTAAGCCTTTGAAGGGTTTTTTTGCAGCAAGTGCGCTGCGAAAGGTTAAAGCCGCGCCTTGGTTATCTTGGACAAGATAGGTTGCCTGGTCGATGACCAGTTCTACGAGATACAAGGCGTGGTCATAGCTGCGCAAGCGAAGCAGGTCTATGTTCGGGTCAAGCCGCTCTAATTGGCGTAAGGTTATAACGTGCATGTCATCCTCTACCAGTCAACCTGACTGCCGTCAAAGGCGATAAATTGGCCGGTATCTTCCGGTGTCAGACCCATGATGATATCAGCCAGCCACTGAGCGGATTGGTCGGGTGCGAAGCGCGTTTGCGTAGCAGTCCGGCCGGTGAAAGGTGCGGAAAGCTCGGTGCTCACCGTGCCGGGATGCAGCGCCACCACTGCGCAGTTTGGCAGCGTCCGTTGCCATTCAATACTCAATGTTTTCACCGCCATATTGAGTGCAGCCTTTGAGCAACGATAACTGTACCAGCCGCCAAGTCGGTTGTCGGAGATGGAGCCCACTCGCGCTGACAGCGCGGCGAACACACTGCGCTGGGCATTCTTCAAGGCGTGGCGAGCATATTTCGCAATCAGTAGAGTGGAGAGCGTGTTGACGCGAATGTTATCCATAAAAAACTCCGCATCTAACCTGTTGATAGTTTTTTCTGGATTGCCTGCGGCAGAGTGCAAGAGCCCCACGGCATTAATGATATAGGTTAAATCTGGGCAGTCGGCAAAGAGTTGAGCGATCGCTGCTTCCTGCGTGATGTCCAGTTGCACCCAGTTGAGATTAGCCCGACTGAAGTCGGGCTGGCGCGATCGATAGGTGGCAATAACCTGGTGAGTTGCGTCGAGTCCGCAAAAAATTTCGACCAAGGCCAGCCCCAGTCCGCCTGATCCACCGATCACCAGCATGTTCATGTTGATGGCATCTGATGAGTTAGCGTCGGCACAAACCAAGTGGGCATGTCTCGCTTAGTCCAGGTTGCAAAACTCGCCTTTTCAGCGCAGTAAAAACGTCGGTAAGCCGCAACAGGATCATGGGCGTCTTTATACTGGTCTTGCATGGCCTGCGCAAAGGGCGTTAGACCTTTGGCGGGGAACTCGACATTTTCAATTTCTGCGATCACGCGCATTGAGGCGTGGTCCTGGGCTTTAGCATAACGCCAGCGATATTCTTGGTTTAAGGCATGACTCAGGCGCACAAGCCATTGGAAGTTTTCCAATGACTCGCCTACCCACAGAGTGCAAGGATGGCGATAGTGGGTTGAGCGATAAGGCGTCGTAAAGCCCTTCTCGTTCAGCGCCGTACACAATAACTGGGCGCTCTCCAAAATCATCTTACCCACGTGCTGGTCACAATGCGCCTGCGCGCACTGTTCAATGTCGTTATCGAGTATAAATATATTCATGGCATCGCACGCCTACAGTAGGTGACGGAGTGCCGTTGGCAAATCCGGATGGTTGAACGTAAAGCCGTTATCCAATAATTTTTTAGGGCGCACACGCTGGCCCTTGAGCAGGACTTCTTCGGCAAATTCTCCGAGCATCAGCTTGGCCATGAACCCCGGCAGCGGCAGCAGGGCGGGTCGATGTAATTGCCTGCCCAGAGTGCGGGCAAATTCGATTTGGGTGACAGGGTGGGGTGCGGTGAGGTTGAACACGCCTGTGGCTTGAGGATTTTCCAGCAGCATCTTGATACTGCGCACCACATCCTCGAGGTGAATCCAGGACCACCATTGTCGCCCATTGCCCATGGAACCGCCTAGGCCCAGTTTGGCAGGCAACAGCATGGCGGGTAACGAGCCGCCATCATTGCCGAGGACAATGCCCAAGCGAACAATACAAAGCCGACGTGCCAGGTCAGCCTGGGCCATGGCTGCGGTTTCCCAGGCGGCGCACAGCGCGTTCGAAAACCCGGCTCGACTCGGGCTGTCTTCATCCAGGCATTCATCATCCCAATGGCCGTACCAGCCCACTGCCGAACCTGAAATAGACACCTCAGGTGGCGTCGAAAGCCCGCGTAGCCAGGCTGTCAGATCCTGCGTGACCGCGACTCTGCTGTTAATGATCTGGGCTTTCTGGGCTTGCGACCAACGCGTCTTGTTCAGCGGTTCGCCGGCAAGATTAATCACGCCATACCAATGGCGCGGTTGCAGGTCGGCCAGAGCCGCGACAAAAGCCAAGTGCTCTGTGCCGGTTTGATGTATCGCTTCAGCCCGGGTCAACACCGTCACAGCATAACCCTGATCAACCAGGTAGCGACTCAAATGCCCGCCAATAAAGCCCGTGCCTCCGGTGATCAGAATATTTTTACGGTTTGTCATCAGCAGCAGGCCAAAAGAAAATGATACGCACAATTGCGTCTTCTGGATGATTGGAGTCAGAGTCAAGTGCCGGGGCAATTCGGCGGCTCACCTGCGCAGTGACAATGGCCCGTGCGCCCTGGCGGTAATCATGGTTTGGCCCATCGCTTGATCATGACCTACGTCAGTGGTTTGTGCGGAGCACTGCTGACTCTTGAGTATCCGGCCTTAGTCTTGGTATAAGTGTCCTTCAATTCAAATTTAGCCACGGTCAGAGAAATTTATGCGTCGAGCTGCCATCGTTTCACCAATCAGAACCCCTGTGGGCAAATTCCTCGGTGGTCTTAAAGATCTGCCGGCGGGAGAATTAGCCG
Source organism: SAR86 cluster bacterium (assembly GCA_013204195.1). Taxonomy (GTDB): domain Bacteria; phylum Pseudomonadota; class Gammaproteobacteria; order Pseudomonadales; family Azotimanducaceae; genus UBA4582. Next base: position 12,062 of record JABMOJ010000590.1, on the reverse strand, counting down.
CTTGCGTCATTAAAGCGCTAATGGCGCGAACCGGCATAGACGGTGAAAGGATCGATGATGTGGTGTTCGCGCAAGGCTATGGTAATGGCGAGGCGCCGTGCATCGCTCGTTGGGCCGCGTTGGCAGCGGGCCTGCCCATTAGCGTGCCCGGTTATCAATTAGATCGCCGTTGCGGTAGCGGCCTGCAGGCGGTGATTGATGCGGCCATGATGGTGCAAACGGGTGTGGCCGATGTCGTGATTGCCGGTGGCGTAGAAAGTATGAGCAACGTGGAGTATTACAGTACTGATATGCGTTCTGGTGCTCGAGCCGGCGCATCAGTGATGCATGACCGGTTGACCCGCGGTCGTGTCATGTCACAGCCTATCGCCCGGTTTGGCGAGATCAGCGGCATGATTGAAACCGCTGAAAACCTTGCGCGAGATTATGGCATTAGCCGCCAAGCCTGTGATGAGTACGCTTTAATGAGTCATCAGCGCGCGACCGCTGCCTGGGCTGCGGGTAAATTTGACGATGAGCTGGTACCCGTGGCAATACCCCAGCGCCGGGGTGAACCTTTGATGTTTGACCGAGATGAGGGTTTTCGGCCAGATGCCACCCTTGAGAGTCTCTCGGCATTACGTCCCCTGGAGGGTGGTGTGGTCACCGCCGGTAATGCCAGTCAGCAAAATGGTGCCGCCGCCGCGTGCCTGGTGGTTGCCGAGGACAAGCTGGAAGAGCTGGGACTTGAGCCTATGGGTTGGTTGGTGGGTTGGGCGGCGGCGGGCTGTGAACCCTCGCGCATGGGCATCGGTCCGGTGCCTGCCGTTGAGCGGTTATTTGCACGAACCGGCTTGGGCTGGTCTGACATCGACCTGGTAGAACTCAATGAAGCCTTTGCGCCGCAAGTGTTGGCGGTATTGAAAGGCTGGGGCTGGGATGATCGAGATCGCTTGAATGTGAACGGATCTGGCATTTCCCTGGGTCACCCTATTGGTGCCACGGGCGGTCGAATATTGGCCAATCTGCTGCGGGAACTGGACCGCCGGGATGGTCGTTATGGTCTTGAAACCATGTGTATCGGCGGTGGGCAGGGGCTGGCGGCTATCTTCGAGCGTGCCTGAGTTCAGCGAATTGCAGGATTAAGCTGTTCTGTTTATAGCCGCTCCCTTTAAAGCCGTTCCGCTTATAGCCGTTCGATTTAGCCATTCAATTGAGCGTTAGCTGATGGCGGCGAATACCTAGCGGCCGCTGCAGCTAAAGGTGCTACAGCTGAAGGTGCTACAGCTGAAGGTGCTACAGCTAATAGGTGCTACAGCTAATAGGTGCTACAGCTAATAGGTGCTACAGCTAATAGGTGCTCGAGTAATAGGTGCTCGAGCTTATAGATATTGGGGCAGATGGCCGCGAATGTCTGCCGCGCTGTGACGAACTAGATCGTGGTCTATCTCTGCAGCCACCCGTTTTTGAACCTGCGGGCTGATGGCGTCTCGAAGCCTGCCGAGGAATCGCGGTGGTGCGATCAGGTAAATTTTATGAACATCATCGGCGATGCTGCTGTGCAACTTGGCCGCGAGTTCAACGGCGAATTGCTGGGCTTCATGCTGATGGGCCTGGTTTTCGTGCCCCATGGAATGTCGACCCTGACCGCTTGAGTCTTGACCAATGCCTGGGCCGTCGGCGGTCAGTTCGGCATTTTTCAAACGACTGGCAGAGTGGGTGCACTCTTCCCAGAGGTCAAGCTCGCCCGTTTGTGAACGGGTGGTGTATAGCTTGGCGTAAGCGCCGTCTGCGACCAGTACCAGAATTGTCATTCACCGTGCTCCCTGATTCAGCGTTTCTTACTCAGCGTTTCTTACTCAGCGTCCCTGAGGACAAATAGGATCGAAGGCCATGCCCCGACGTCGTTAATTTAGGCGAGTGGCTGGTGGTGGGCCTAGATCCAGATCAATATTTTCATGGACTAGGGATGGAACCGTGCGATGTCTGTATAATGCGGCTTGAAACCGCACCCAGGCCTAAGCCAATGTCAAAATATCCCCATAAAGATCTACCCCTGAAAAAGCCAAAATTCGACAGCGCCGTGTTTGAGACTAAAAAGCCACCGCGTTTAGGCTCCCAGCGAGGCCCTTTGAAGCTAACAGTGAAAGACGAAGCGCGGCGCCTAGAGATCAAAGCAATCTGCGCCGACAAAAGCTGGTTTTGTGAGATTACCGTGGATCCCGAAGCGGACGAAAACATCAAGGATTTGACCTTTCTGCAGGACAAGCAGGTGGTCGCCACGTCGACTCGGCTGGCGGGTCGAAATGACCCCTGTCCCTGCGGTAGTGGCAAGAAATACAAGCAGTGTTGCGCCAAATAAAGCCGTTTAGTTCAGTCCATGACAGAGTTACCGCATAATCCAGATGTTGTTATCCTCGGCGCCGGCGCGGCGGGGTTGATGTGTGCGTTGACTGCGGCCCAACAGGGACGGCGGGTTCTGGTGCTGGAGAAGGCCAATAAGGTCGGCAAAAAAATCCTCATGTCCGGTGGTGGCCGATGTAACTTCACCAATTACTTTGTCGAAGCCGATAACTACATCTCTAATAATCCGCACTTTTGTAAGGCGGCGCTGAAGCGTTATAGCCCGTGGGATTTTATTGGGTTGGTTGAGCGCTATGAAATTCCCTTTGAAGAGCGACAACACAGCCAGTTGTTTTGCCTACATTCGGCAAAGGACATCCTGTCGATGTTGTTGCAGGAATGCGCGCAGGTCGGCGTAGAAATACAGGCCCAGTGCGAGCTGCAAAAGGTTAAGGCGTTGGCGGCCGATGGTGCCTCGCGCTATGCCGTTCAGGTTGTGAGCAACGGCGTCCGCCGCACAATCGAGTGCCATTCCCTGGTGGTTGCCACCGGTGCGCTATCCATTCCCACCTTGGGTGGCAGTGGCGTCGGTTACGAACTGGCTGCTCAATTTGGCTTGAGCGTGACAGCCCGTCGAGCGGGTCTGGTGCCCTTGATGTTCAGTGATCAAACCCGCGCATTGTGCGAGCGTCTGTCGGGTTTGGCGCTGCCGGTGAGTGTCAGCTGTCAGGGGCAAACCTTTCGTGAGAATCTGTTGTTCACCCATCGGGGTGTGAGCGGGCCGGTGATCTTGCAAATTTCCAACTACTGGACGCCAGGCGCCAGCATTAGCATCGACCTGTTGCCGGCAGAGGATGCCGCTGCTTGGTTAATGGCTTTGAAGCATGAGCAGCCTTTGACCCACCTGAAAACCGTACTGACCTATAAGCTGGCGAAATCCTTGGTGGCTGAATTAGAGGTGCTATTTTGGCCGTCTCTGGCCGGTTCTAAGCTGGCGGAAATTACTGACCAGCAGCTGCGCCAGGTGGGTGAGCAATTGAACCATTGGTTGTTGAAGCCTTCCGCCACCGAGGGTTATAGAACCGCCGAAGTGACGTTGGGCGGCGTAGATACCAACGGCGTCAGCTCAAAAACCATGGAGGCGAAGCAGCAGCCAGGTTTGTATTTTATCGGCGAAGTGCTGGATGTCAGCGGTCACTTGGGTGGCTTTAATTTTCAGTGGGCCTGGTCTTCCGGTTACAGCGCGGGATTAGTGGTGTGATCCCGCCTTTGCGCGCCCTTTCGGCTCATCATCATGCTAAAATGCGTAACGATGCTACGACTCAACGAACTTAAATTACCCCTTAACCATTCCTCCGCCAACCTGCGGCAGGCGATTCTCGATCGCCTCGGTATTGAGTCAACTGAGTTGGTGGACTACACCATTTATAAGCGCAGTTATGACGCTCGTAAAAAAACGGACATCTTGTTGATCTATCAGATCGATGCACAATTGTCCGAGGGTGTGGAAGCGACATTACTCGCCGCCAATCCCCCATCATCGTTGATACAACCGACACCAGACACGCGTTATCAATTCGTCAGGCAGGCGCCGGCAGCCTTTCCCGCAGCAGAACAGCAGCGGCCGATCGTCATCGGCTTCGGCCCCTGCGGCTTGCTGGCTGCATTACTGTTGGCGCAGATGGGTCTGAAGCCTATTGTGTTAGAGCGCGGGCAAGATGTTCGACAACGAACCCGTGCCACCTGGGGCTTTTGGCGCAAGGGTCAGCTCAATACCGAGTCCAATGTGCAGTTTGGTGAAGGTGGTGCCGGGACCTTCTCTGACGGCAAGCTCTATAGCCAGGTCAAGGATCGGCGTCATTTGGGTCGCAAGGTGCTGGTTGAATTTGTCGAGGCCGGTGCGCCGGCGGAGATTTTGATGGTCAGCAAGCCTCATATCGGTACCTTTAAGCTGGTGACGATGGTGGAGCACATGCGGGCCAAAATTATCGCCCTCGGCGGAGAGATTCGCTTTGAGCAGAAAGTTGATGTCATCCACCGTACACCGTCGGCAAACGATGATGAGGGCATGGGTCAGGTCACTGGCGTCACGCTCGCGAGCGGCGAGACCCTGCACAGTCGGCATATTGTCTTGGCTATTGGTCACAGTGCTCGCGATACCTTTGCAATGCTGTTAGATCAAGGTGTTTACGTGGAGCCGAAACCCTTCTCCATCGGCTTTCGCATTGAGCATCCACAATCGGTGATCGATCAAGCTCGATTCGGTGAGTTTGCGGGCCATCCGATTCTTGGTGCCGCAGATTATAAACTCGTTCACCATAGTAGCGACGGCCGTAGCGTGTATAGTTTCTGTATGTGTCCGGGCGGCACCGTAGTGGCCGCCACCTCGGAAGCCGGTCATGTAGTGACCAATGGCATGTCGCAGTACTCGCGCAATGAACGCAACGCAAACTCGGCGATCGTCGTGGGCATTGACCCGGCTCGAGACTATCCCGGTGATCCCTTAGCCGGCATCGAACTGCAACGTCGGCTGGAAGTCCTGGCTTATGAGCTGGGCGGTCAAGACTACAGTGCGCCTGCGCAACTGGTGGGTGACTTTTTGGCCAATGAGCCCTCGACATCGTTGGGTAGCGTGACGCCGTCCTATAAGCCGGGCGTTATGCTTGGCGACTTATCCAAGGCGTTACCGGACTTTGCTATCAAGGCGATTCGCGAGGCGATTCCGGTCTTCGATCGGCAAATCAAGGGCTTTGCTATGCACGACGCGATATTGACGGGCGTTGAGACGCGAACGTCAGCGCCGATCTGCATCCGTCGTGATAAGGACTGCCAGAGCATCAATACTCGGGGTCTGTATCCTGCGGGCGAGGGGGCCGGCTATGCCGGTGGTATCCTCTCGGCGGGTATCGATGGCATCAAGATCGCTGAGGCGATCGCATTGGATCTGCTCGGCAGTTGAAGCCATCTTCAGGTTTTTTGCCGGCTCGCCAGTTCCAATTCAGTGGCCGCGACCTGGCGACTGGCGGCAGGGATAGAGTCAGGGTTCAGGGAAATAGAATCGATACCTGACTCGATCAGAAAGGCAGCGAAGTCTGGATGGTCTGAAGGAGCCTGCCCGCAGATGCCCACCACCCGGCCGGCTCGGTGAGCCCCTTCGATGACCATCGAGATCATTTTTTTGACCGCCGGGTCTCTGGCATCGAACATGGACTTGAGCTCAGCCGAATCTCGATCGATACCCAATACCAACTGCGTTAAATCGTTAGATCCGATCGAAAACCCATCGAACCGCTGCGCAAACTCATCGACCCGCAGAACGTTCGAGGGGATCTCGCACATCACGTAAACTTTGAGGCCATCCTGACCACGCACCAGGCCGGCTTCCGCCATCACCTCAAGCACCTTGTCTGCCTCTTCCGGTGTTCGACAAAATGGAATCATGACAATGATGTTGGCATAGCCATTGAGCCGGCGAGCTCTTTCAATGGCCTGACATTCCAGCAGGAATCCTTCGCGATAGCTCGGATGGTAGTAGCGCGACGCACCGCGCAGGCCGAGCATGGGGTTTTCTTCCTCGAGCTCGAAGGCGTCGCCGCCCAGCAGCAGGCGATATTCGTTGCTCTTGAAATCAGACATGCGAACGATCACCGGTTCCGGATAAAAAACCGCGGCAATTTTGCTCACAGACTCCCGCAGCTGCTCAACGAAATAGTCTGCAGGCGATGAGTAGGCGGCCGAGAGTGCCATGATCTGTTCGCGGATATCGGTCTGGGTAACTCGCTCGGGATAGAGCAATGCCATGGGATGGACCTTGATGATACTGGAGATAATAAATTCCAGCCTGGCTAAACCGACGCCACGAACCGGTAACGCCCACCAGCCCATGATGGCATCGGGAATCGCTGCGTTGATCATCAGTCGGGTGTTGGTGACGGGCAGATCAGATAAATCTATTTTCTCCTGCACAAAATCCAGTGCGCCGGGATAGACCATGCCCTGATGTCCGGAAGAGCAATCCACCGTAATCATGTCGCCAGACTTGATCAGCGTAGTGGCGTTGCCAGCGCCGACTATAGCGGGGACTCGGAGTTCCCGACTGACAATGGCGGCGTGGCTGGTGGTGCCGCCGGTGTCGGTGATAATGGCCGCTGCCTTACGCATCAAGGGTAGCCAGTCAGGATCGGTTCGGTGCGTGACTAAAATACTGCCTTCGGGAAACTCGTCGGCGTCGCCAGGGTTGTCGATGTAAACAGCCTTGCCGCTGGCGATGGCATTGCCGACACTGGCGCCGATGAGCAGCGGCTCTGTGCTTTGATCCATGGCGTAGTGAAACAAGAAACCGCTATCCCGACTGGCCTCGACGGTTTCCGGGCGCGCCTGAAGGATATACAAGCGCTGGTTGTTGCCGTCTTTGGCCCACTCGATATCCATCGCGCAACCATAGTGCCGTTCGATCTCGAGTCCCCAGCGCGCCAATGTCAGTATTTCATGATCTGCCAGCACAGTTTGGCTGCGCTCCTGCGCAGAGGTATCGACAATATGGGTATTGCCCGCATCGCCATAGATCATCTTCACCAGTTTGCTGCCAGGCGTTTTGCTGATGATGGGTACAAGGCTGGCCGTGGCTGCAGAATCCAAAAAGCGCTTATCAACCAGATACTGATCGGCGACGACTGCGCCCTGGACCACAGTTTCGCCCAAGCCCCAGGTCGCACTGAGCTCGATCACCTGGTTGAAACCCGAGCCGGTGTCGAGGGTAAACATCACACCGGCGGCGCCGAGATCGGCGCGCACCATGGCCTGAATGCCGACGCTCAGGGCGACATCTGCGTCACTGAAGCCATTCTCCTGGCGATAGACGATGGCGCGGTCTGTGTATAAGGAGGCGTAGCAACGCTGCACGGCATCGAACACGGCGGCCTCGCCGCTAATATTCAGATAGCTCTCGTGTTGACCGGCAAAACTGGCTTCCGGTAGGTCCTCCGCTGTCGCTGAACTGCGGACGGCAACATCCACTTGACCAGCGCGCTCGCAGAGCGTCCGGTAGGCAGCAGCGATATCGTCTTTTTCTGCCTGGGTAAATGTGCCTGCAAGAATCTGCTGGCGAATCCATTGGCCGCTGGCCGCCAGGGTTTGGGTGCCTGCACGATATTCATCCATGCAGGTTTGAATGGTTGTGATTAAATTGTTCCGCCGAATAAAGGCTCTGAATAAATGTGCGTTAATGGCAAAGCCGGGAGAGATGCCGGCGTTAATTGTTTTTGCGAGGCCGGTCATCTCGCCGAGGCTGGCATTCTTGCCACCAACAAGCGCTAAGTCTTGGCGGGTCAAGTCGTCGAACCAAATAATTGACTGCAATATGTTCTCCGTTTTCACCTGCCAGCTGTCACCTGTGGGCTGAGTCTTTGCCAAATGCTATTCTCTTGTGGGTCTGGCGCGGTTGATGCGTATCAGGAATTGCGTCTTGGTTAATGTCGGGGCGCGAGGATTATCCGGTCACTGTCGGGTCGAGATCATGTACTATTGGGGCTCTCGACTGCCGCGCGCCTTGCAAGGTAGTTTGAAACCACCAGGTTCTCTAACGGATTTCCCATGGCGTCGTCGCAATTTTCCATACTTGGCCTTGCGGCCAGCATTACCCAGGCATTAAGTGAACGTGGTTACGAGACCCCGACCCCGGTACAGAAGCAGGCGATTCCGGCGATTTTGGCCGGCCGGGACGTGCTCGCGGCGGCTCAGACCGGCACGGGCAAGACCGCCGGCTTTGTCTGCCCCGTGTTGCAGGGTCTGCTCGCGGGTGAGACCGCCGGGCCTAATCAAGTCCGCGCCCTGATTCTGGCGCCGACTCGAGAACTGGCGCTGCAGATTGGCAGCAGCGTCAAAGCCTATGGCCAACACCTGCCGCTGCGCTCAACGGTGGTCTATGGCGGAGTTAAGATTAATCCGCAAATGATGCTGTTGCGGCGGGGTATCGACCTGTTAGTGGCAACGCCGGGCCGATTGTTGGACCTGGCGGCTCAGAACGCTTTGCGGTTCGATGCCCTTGAAGTGCTGGTGCTGGATGAGGCAGATCGCATGTTGGACCTGGGCTTCAGCCGCGAGCTTGATCAAATATTGCGCCAGCTACCCCAACAGCGCCAGAACCTGATGTTCACGGCGACCTTTCCGGAGGGGGTTAGGCGGCTGGCAAAAACACTGGTTCAAAACCCTGTTGAAATTATTATCAGTCCGGAGCAGACCACGGCCAGAACGGTCAAGCAGTGGGTCTATACCGTCGACAAGAAACAAAAACCGGCCTTGCTGGTACAACTGATGCGGGATCATCAGTGGCAACAGATCCTGGTGTTCACCAAGACCAAGGCCGGTGCCGATCAGTTGACTCGGTATCTTCACGACGAGGGTGTCAGTGCCGCTGCAATTCATGGTGACCGCAGTCAAGGTCAGCGGATGGAGGCCTTGGGCGCCTTTAAAAAAGGCGAATTTCAGGTCTTGGTCGCCACGGATGTGGCGGCCCGAGGACTGGATATCCAACAATTGCCCCAGGTGGTGAATTTTGATCTACCGAAAGTCGCCGAGAACTATGTGCACCGAATCGGCCGTACCGGTCGGGCGGGCTTGGCCGGTGAGGCCATCTCATTGGTCAGTGCCGATGAAATCGAGGAGCTCAAAGGCATCGAACGCCTGATCCAGCAGATTCTGCCTCGAGAGGTTCATGAGGATTATTACCCAGATCACCAGGTGCCGGCATCGTCTGCTGTACCCGGTTCGATTAAGCCGAAAAAACCCAAGAAGCCCAAGAAGCCGTACCAGGCGCCAACGGCTGCGAGGCCAAGGACTTCAGGTGCCGCGTCGCAGCGCAATACCACGGTCGGCGGCGCAGCAAAGAAACGCCGCGCCCCAACCCGTAAGGGCAGCAAGCCGGGCAGTCGCCAAGGACCACCGAGTGGTAGCGCCGGGCGATAGCCTCTTCAAGCGTTCTGCGGTTTTCGGCCTCGGCTCTTGCCTTGGCTCATCAACACCAGATACCACTCCACCAGAATCAGGTTGGGGACCCAGGCAATCCAGGCAACGGTTTGATAGGCCTCGGCAAATTCGACGCCGGCAGCGGCAAAGAGCCCGAGGTAGATCCGCAGCATCACGGCACCGAACGTCATGGCAAAGTTGCGTAGCATCCAGCCACGATGAGCCTCGACGTCACCTTGCCGAATCGACCGATAGGCTTGCCAGCCACTGAACATCCATAGTACCGCCAGCATACCGAAGCCGAAATGCGCCACCACACCACCGTTCGATTGTGGTGCCAGTACCAAGCCGCCGATACCGCCGATTAAGACAAAGCTCAGATAGATTCGACCCATCCAGCGATGCACCTTCGTGTAGTTACGGCGCAGCGCGCCCCAGAATTGCAGCCCGCCGAGCATCAGCACCACGGCACCGCCGATCACATGCAGGCTGGGGAACAGCGGGCTTGCGTCAAACCGCAGGTGAAAGGAAGGGTCGCCGACCAGACGCGCCTGAAAGGCGATGGCATAGAAGGCGATGGATACGCTCATGAATATGACGATGAACAGTCCGAGCCCTGCAAGCCATCGCGAGCCGTTGCTGAGAGTACGGTGATCTGACATGTTTTTCTCGCTAACTTGACATTGACAAGATGCTTTTTACAAAACAATTTTGACAATGTCAAGATTGAATTTATACTGGCCCGCTCAACACTGTGGTAGCTGGTTCATGGAACACTCGAAAGATTCAAAATTGCCCTATCACCATGGCGCTCTGCGCCAGGCCTTGCTCGAGGCAGGTGACAGTGTGCTCCGCGACCGCGGCCTGAGCGGCTTTACGCTGCGCGAGTGCGCGCGTCGGGCCGGTGTATCCCACGCTGCGCCCAAGCATCATTTTGGTGATGTCAGGGGCTTCCTCACCGAGATCGCAGCCCTGGGATTCGACCAATTGACTCGGCAATTACAAACCCAGATAGCCATTGCCCATGACCTGGATGAAGAATTTATCAATACCACCCGGGCCTATGCGGACTTTGCTGGGGAAAATCCCGAGCACTTCCGGATCATGTTTCGATATGATTTACTGTCAGCTACGTCGGAACGCCTGGCACAGGCGGCGGGTGAGACGTTTACCGTCTTGACGAATGTTGTTCTGCGCCAACGGGGTGATCCAGAGTTGCTGGCCTCCGTGTATGACGAGAAGGTAGCGGAATCCGTGATTGACGATATCGTCCTGAGCTGGTCTCATATTCATGGCTTCGCGCACCTGAAACTGGAGCAGCAAATGTCCATGGTGCCCGCTGCCACCCATGATGACGTGATGGTCAGGGCTTCACGGCGACTGTCGCGATTCATCAGGTCCGACGCTGGGCATCAAGACGAGGGGTGAAGGTATTCCGCTAGTGACAGATGAGTGCACAAACAGTCTTTCAAGACTAATAATTGAAACAACAGGGACTCAAGATGGCCGTAAAACACTATGACTGGACCGCACACCATGCGGATATGCGCCCCGAAAAAATCGCCATTAAAGACCTTGATACCGGCGCGGCACTGACTTATGCAGAGCTAGATCAGCGGGCTGATTGGCTGGCCGGCTGGATGCAGGCCCAGGGTATGGTCAAGGGTGACAGGGTTGCGATTCTGATGCCCAACTGTGCTGAATTTTTCGAGATTCAGTTTGCCTGCTCGAAAGCGGGTTTGATTTGCTTGCCGCTGAACTGGCGTCTGACTGAGAAGGAACTGGAGTATATTCTCAAAGACTCCTCGCCTGCTTTGCTGGTTCATGATGAAAATTACGCAACAATGGTTGGCTCCTTAGTTAAAAGTTGCAGCATTAAACATACGCTCGATGTCGGTACTAACAATCGCACGACTCAGTATGAGCAGGCGATGAATGCTGCCTTGCCAGTGGTGCCTGTGGCGAGCACCCATGCTGACATCTCGATGATCATGTATACCTCAGGCACCACCGGTCACCCGAAGGGCGCGTTGATTACCCATGGCATGACTTTTTATAACTGTGTCAATTTAGGGACGCCCGCTGCCATCAGTGCCAAAACGGTGCAATTGGTGGTGTTGCCCTTGTTTCATACGGGTGGGCTGAACTGCTACGCCAATCCGATCTTGCATGCCGGTGGCCAGATTCTGCTGATGCGTGACTTCGAGCCGGGCCGGGCCTTGCAGGTGATTGGTGATGTAGCACTTGGCGTGACGCACTTCTTTGCGGTGCCGGCACCTTATCAATTTATGATGCAGCATCCGAATTTTGACAGCACTGATTTGAGTCGTCTGGAAGCGGCAGGCGTGGGTGGCGCGCCCTGCGCCGAAGTCATTTTGTCGTCCTGGATGGGACGTGGTGTACCGCTGATTCAAGGCTGGGGCATGACCGAGACCAGTCCAGGTGGAATTGCCTTGAACCCCGATGACGCCCTGCGCAAGATCGGTTCAACGGGTAAGGCTTTGCTCCACACTGAAATCAAAATTGTTGACGATCAGGGCGCGGAAGTGCCGCGCGGTAACGTTGGTGAGCTGTTGATTCGCGGACCAAATATCACCCCGGGCTACTGGAATAATCCTGAGGCAACGGCGAAGACCTTTGTGGATGACTGGTTGATGACCGGTGATGCCGCCCGCTGTGATGACGAGGGTTTTGTTTATATCGTCGATCGCTGGAAAGACATGTATATCTCTGGCGGGGAGAATGTCTACCCGGCGGAAGTGGAAAATGTCTTGTAC
>JABMOJ010000589.1 GCA_013204195.1 SAR86 cluster bacterium | reverse complement strand
ACCAACACGGCGAGGGTAGACAGCAAAATCGTGTAGGTGAACAAGGCTACCAAACCACCAGTGTAGTTTGAGATAGTCAACACAGAGACCAGCGCACTCGAAATAATCAAGCCCGCTTTGGGCACTCCCGAATCCGGATGACCTTTGAATATGGCAGGAAAAATCCCATCATTGGCCGCCGCCATGGGCATTTGGCCTTGAATCAGCGTCCAGCCGTTCAGCGCACCAAAGCAACTGATGACGGCGATAAAAGCAATGAAGTAGCCAGCCCACTCGCCCCACATCAAGCGTGCCGCATCTGCGAACGGCGCCGCAGAGCTAACAAGATCAGCCTGTGGCACGACACTCAGAATGGTCACCGTGCTGGAGATGTAGACAACCGCCGCAATCAAAAAGCCTAATAAGGTTGCGCGAGGAATATTAACGGTGGGATTCGCCACACTGTCGGCAGGCACCGTTGCCGACTCCAGACCCAAAAAGGCCCATAAGGTTAACGCCGCCGTGGCAGTGATTGCATCAAAGTTAGACACCGGACTGGTGTTCAACGGCGTAAATGCTGCCCTGTCAAAATAAAACACCACCGCCAAACCAATAACGAGCAGTGGTACGAGCTTCAGTACTGTGGTCATCAATTGAATAATACCGGCCTCTTTCACGCCCATGCAGTTAACCGCAGTCAACAGCCAAATGGCGCTCAAAGCCACAGCGACGCCGGATAAAGGACTTGATTGCAACACGGGAAAAAACACACTTAAGTAAGACACCATCGCCACGGCAATCGCCGCGTTACCGCACCATAACGAGACCCAATAGCCCCAGGCAACTGTAAAACCCGCTAACCGCCCAAACCCGTCGCGTGTATAGGCATAGGGCCCCCCTTGCGCCGGATGCTTGCGGCTCAAACGAACAAACACCAGGGCCGTCATCAAGGCGCCGAAGGCCGTGAACAACCAGCCTACGATGCTGATACCACCATAGGCCGCCAAGGATGATGGCAACAGAAATATGCCGGAACCAATCATATTGCCAATGACCAGCGCCGTGCACATCCACAAGCCCAACTGTTTGGTGTTTTTCTGCACCTTCGTGAGTTTACTCCAAGTGAGTCAAGCGAAGATTCCTTTAGGCTAATCCTCGATATTTTTGCGGTAGGCTTGAGTGCCTCGGCATTTGCGCCTGCTCAGACTTTCACATTCAGCCATAACATTCAGGTCCTGCGCAAAACGCCTCGACGCAATTCAACCCATGCCTGCCGATAAGCTTTCTACCTTAGCAGCGTTTAGGTGTACAGAAGAAGCCTTTGTAACGCGAGGCAAAGAGTTGCTGTGAGCCAACAGCTGGCAATTTTTCGAAACCCCGGTCACCAAGGGTAACCGCACCTGCTGACCAGCCGTTGCCACGACTGGACCTATGATCTAGACCACCCAAGTCAAGCTGGCGACCGAGTCACCAACGACACCCTATTTTGCCGTGCGGCGAGATTATTAGCCCCTCCAACTAACGCAACTAGAAGAATTGCGTGCGCGGCTCCGTTAGCAATCTCTCTAGTTGTTGAATGCTTGACTGTGATCCCATAGGATCCCAACTAAGATTGCAAGCAACCTATTGCTTAATGGCTCACACCATAACGCAATAACAATAAGCTAACGGCAGGCTTAAGTGATGGCGATAACCTATAGAAACAGCCTACTGACGGTAACAGCACTGGCGCTGGCATGCTCCAGCGCACATCTTTTTGCCCAGACTAAAGCCCATTCTATGGCGTCATACACGACCTGCGCCGTCTATCACCGGATGCTGGCCGGCGCCTACATGAGAGAAAGGCAGTCACCAGAATTAGCCAATATTGAGACGCAAAAAATGCAAGAATTTATAGCCCGCGCCAAGCGCGCTGGGCAACAGACATCCAGCGCTGAGGCAACTGAGCAGCAGTTTCTCGAAGCCTGGCGCGCAGACCTTCAATCCATGGAAGATCAGATAAACCGAAACTACAAAAACATTAGCCATCTACGCATCAATTACAAAAAACCTTGCGCAGCCCTGCAAGCGGCGCAAGACGAGCCAGCCAACTGAGAATAGAGCTTCGAACCGAATAGAGCTTAAAACCGAATAGTTTCAGGCAATGGTTTAAATATAACCAAGCTTCGATTTTTTCAGCAAGACACTCTAACAACCAATCAACTTTAAAGTTGCCATTGTAGGCTTTTATGCAGCTTAATTATTCCGTTAACATCTGCCACCATCTGCGGGTCTGCGCGCTGTCGGCACTGCGCAACACCACCCAATTAATATGGGCGTCGTTAGACTTATCTCTATCTAAGTCAATCGCCCATAACGCGTCGACCTCGTTGGGAACTACGGAATAACGAACATCAATGATTCTATCGGGGTTCTCAGGATCAATGGCCAGATAGTCGTTCGAGAACCAGCGAAACCGTTCTATATCTTTGGCTTGCTGACTGTCTTGGTCGAGCCAGTTGAAATGGACATCCAGGTTTAACTTCTGTACGCGGTCGCCCGGGAAAGTTTTCTTCTCGAAGCCAACCCGCACGCCGTCCACATAGAAATAGTCCTGGGTCTCATAAACCACTTTCCACAATAACAGATTGGCAAATCCTGGTTTCGCCGCTAGTCGAATCGGCTCATGACCCCGAAGCGCTGCCAACTCATACCCAGCCGCCACCGCTCGATCTCTTTGCAGCACGCCAATTGACAAGTAGCAGATCGCCCAAATAAAGGCCCCACGCGCAAACCATGGATTTTTACGATAAACCCCGATGATGACGAGCCCGAGTACGGGCAAGGTGAAGATGGGGTCTATGATGGACACATTATTCCAGGCAAATCGCTCAGCAGTAAACGGCCACAATAGTTGAGTACCATAACTGGTGCAGGCATCCAACAACCCATGGGTTACATAGCCGAGCAGGCAAAATAGATAACTTTCCCTGAACCTGAGATCACCTAGCGGCAGGAACCTGCGGACCAATTGATGCATCACCAGCGCCACCAATAATGCGCCGACAGGGATAAAAATCAGAGAGTGGGTAAACTGGCGATGAAACTCGAGAAACAGCAGCGGGTCAGCTGGTGAAAAAATGAGGATATCTAAGTCAGGCGCTAAACCGCCGAAACATCCCAGGATTGTTGCCGCTTTAATTTTGTTTCGATTGCCACCGCTCTGCGCGAGTGCAGCGCCGAGGGCACCTTGACTGATTGGATCCATATCTAAACCTTAATTT
>JABMOJ010000588.1 GCA_013204195.1 SAR86 cluster bacterium | reverse complement strand
CTATGGAAGGTATGGACCCGATACAGAAGATTTGGTGGGGTGGTAAGTATGTGCACCAGTGTTTGTGGGAGGTAATGTGGGATAACCCAAAGCCGATAATAAACCAGGTGCACGGCTTCTGCTTTGCTGCCGGCATGGGGGTGGTGTCCCTTAGTGACCTGTGCATTTGCTCTGAGGATGCCTTGTTCGGTTATCCAAATGTGAGAAGCGGTGGTCCTTACTTGGCGCCAATATCGCCTTATATATTGGGAATGAAAAAAGCCAAGGAACTTATGTTTACGGGTAATACCATCGATGCTCAGGAAGCATGGCGTTTGGGTCTGGTGAATAAGGTGTTTGCCGATGCGTCCTTTAGGCTAGATGCATTTGCCTATGCGAAAAAATTAGCCAACGGTCCAACTCAGGCGCTGGGCCGAATGAAAAAAAATCTGAATGCTGGACTTGAGCAGAGCTTGACGGCCAGCCTTGCTTTAGAAGCGCAACACATGATCGCCAGCGGTGGCACTGATGAGTCTCGAGAAGCCATTCGAGCCTTCATGGAAAAACGCCCGCCTCGGTTCGATCAATATGAGCCCGAGCGCTAGCGAGTTGAAGCTTCGCCGCCACGATCATTCTTGTATTTAATCCATTTACCTTTCGAGTAGAACATTCATGACAATAGCGATGCCAGATAAACCCTTGAGCCGTGCCGATGCGCTTAAACAATTAACCGCGCCGGGTCAGCCGTTTGCAATGCAGTTGGTGGATATTGGTGGTAACCCTTGTCGCGTCTACGTTAACGCACCCAATTCGTTACGAGAGTTGTTTGCGGAGAATCGCAGCGACGAGACATTTTTTGTCTATGAAGATGAGCGTTACAGTTTTGAAGATATGTATCAGCGAGCGGCCACCATCGCTGCGACACTGGTGAATGACTACGGCGTCGGTCGTGGTGATCGGATCGCGATCGCGATGCGCAACTATCCGGAATGGATCATGGCGTTCACGGCGATCACCTCGATCGGTGCGATTGCCGTGGCGATGAACGCTTTATGGGGTCCAGAAGAAATGGCTTATGGTTTGAGCCATAGTGGCGCGCGACTCGTTTTTGCCGATCAGGAGCGGGTCGACCGACTGGCACGCTGCGAGCCGTCGTTGAATATCGATATTATCGGGGTTCGCCTGAAAGAACCGGTGGCGTCCGGCGTGCGTTTGATTTCCGATATTCTGGCCACGCCCGCGGCGATGCCCACGGCTGAGATTGACCCGGATGAGGATACGCTAATACTGTACACCTCAGGATCCACCGGTCATCCCAAAGGGGCTGTGTCGAGCCACAGGGCGGTGATATCGGCCCTGTTGTCCTGGGAAATCGATGCCGCCGCCAGTGCGCTGATCAACAACACCGAGCCGCTGGTGTTGCCTTATCAAATAGCCACTCTGTTGGGTGTGCCCTTGTTTCATGTGGCGGGATCTCATGCGGTATATCTGTCTTGCTATCGCAGCCAGCGCAAGCTGGTGGGTATGTACAAGTGGGATGTGGAGACCGCAGCCGAGCTGATCGAGCGGGAACAGATCGCCAGCTTCGTGGCGCCTGCAGCGATGACCGGTGACCTCGTAGAGGCAGCGCTGAGAACCCAACGTGATTTGAGTTCCCTGCTGGTCGTCGGCGGTGGCGGCGCGCCACGAGCGCCAGATCAGGTCAAGCGTATTGCAACCACCTTTAAACAAGCCATTCCGAATACGGGCTGGGGGATGACGGAGACGAATGCTATCGGCACGGGTATTTCTGGCCAAGACTACCTTGATCGTCCGAGCAGCTCCGGTCGAGTCGCCGCCGTGCTTGATGTCGCGATCATGGACGAGGCTGGTAATCACTTGCCCCAAGGCCAACGCGGCGAATTAATGGTACGTGGCACTTCGATGATTCGAGGTTATTGGGATAATCCTGCGGCAAACGCGAGTTCCTTCACGGATGGCTGGTTTCATACGGGCGATGTGGCTTATCTGGATGAAGAAGACTTCGTGTTTATCGTCGACAGGCTCAAACAACTGATTATTCGCGGGGGCGAGAATATTGGCTGTGGCGAGGTTGAGGCCGCGCTGTTGAACCATCCGGATGTGATTGAGGCGTCAGTCTATGGTGTTCCGGATGAGCGGCTTGGTGAAGAGATTGGGGCGACGGTCTACGTGCGGCAAGCGGTTGATGAGGAGGCGCTGCGGGGCTTCCTGGTGGATCACCTAGCGCGGTTCAAGATCCCGCGCTATATCTCGTCAACTTTTGCGGTGTTGCCTCGTATCGCATCTGGCAAGATCGACAAAATTGAGCTGCGAGCCAAGCATGGCAAGGCGCTGGGTCTTTGAGGCGGGCGTCTTTGGAATGCGAGGCCTTTAGGCGCCTAGATCATTAGGCGCTGATCTGTTTGCGGCGATTAACGGCTGTGTGATGGGCTTACTTCCAGGCGAAAACCGGCTGGTCGAAATGCTTCACTCGCGTGGCTTTGCCCTGCAGTGCGACTTCTCGAAACTGGTAGAGCACGGCAGCGGTAGGTGAATAGATGCGATCGTCCAGGTAGTTCATGGATAAGACGGGTCTGTCGCTCTCGGGAATGTTTTCCAGATTTGGCGAATCTGAACGCATGAGTTCCGAGAATGTGAAGGCATGGATGGATTCAACTTCGTCAGGATTTGGCATGAGATTAGCGTCCTCGATATCGGTCCAGACAACCACCGGCGTAATGATGAAGCCGGAACGCGTCACATAATCATCTAGGGTGCCGAGTACCGCTGATGCGTCGAGATCCAGATTGACTTCTTCTGCAAGCTCACGCAACGCGGCACCGGTGGCTGTCTCGCCGGCGTCGATGCGGCCGCCAGGTAATGCCCATTGACCGCCATGGTCCCGCAGTCGAGGCGCACGGCGGGTGACGATCACGGCGCCCTGATCTTCGTGGCGGAAGATCGCCAGTGCAACAGCGGCGCTGCGCAAGGCGAGCTCGGCATGCCGTCGATCCTGAAAGGCGTCGAGGTTACCCGCGATGCGTGCGCGCAGGCGAGAGGTGAAACTAAAATCTTCGATGGGATGCATGGCGTGAGGTTAACTCGAAAGCCGATGCCTGTAAAACACACCCCTGAATGTCTCGTCGAGGCCTGACTATCTATGTGCTGCTGGATCGTGCTGCTGGATCGCGCTGCTGGTTGGCGCGACGCGACCAACGGCTATAGAAAGCCAGAATACGGTGCTAAAGTGGTGGTCGGTTGATGGCCGAAGCAAAGGCCAGCGTTGATGCCGTGGTGATAGCGCAGGAGTAACGTTATCCGTGTGCGGCTTTGCGGCTTTGAGATAGTGAGATAGTGAGATAGTGAAATATGCCTAAGGCTCGATTGCCTGAGTGTCTGGCTTCGAACCATTAATATTTTTTGTCGGCGGGGCAATTCGTCAACGAAACACATGGCGGTTTAGTGTTGTTTATACTTGGAGCATATTATGCGACTGACACCGACTGATGCAGCATTCATTTATATGGAGTCCGCCAGCGGCCCCATGCACATCTCATCGGTCTACGTGCTTGATGGCGAGCTGACTTACGACCAACTGCTGACACGCTTTGAAAAACGAATTCACCTGATTCCTGCCTATCGGCGGAAGCTGCAGCTGGTGCCGCTGAGTCTTGGCCATCCGGTTTGGGTCGATGACCCCGAGTTTGATTTGACCCATCACGTCATTCATCACCAGGCCCCTGCGGGTAGCACCCTGGAGGAGGCGATGGATATTGCCGTGACGTTGAATGAGCCAATGCTGGATCGAAGCCGGCCGTTGTGGAAAATGATCTTGATTGAGGGTGTGCCCGGCCAGACATTGTTGTTACAGATGACTCACCACGCGATGATTGACGGTGCTTCGGGCATTGAATTAACCATGGTGCTATACGATCTCGATCCCCGCGCCGGCGAACCCGTGCCTCCCAATGAGCCGTGGATACCCGAATCCATACCCACGGCTGCACAGTTGATGAGTGATGCCATTGCGGAAAATATGCGCCACTTCGATACCGACAACCCCATGCAACTGTTGGCCCGCGCAGTAAATAACGCCAAGATGCTAGCGAAAGCTGCGGAGGTTATGGGCCGTTTTGTACAATTGCCGGTGATAACGGCCCCATTTAATGCCGGTGCCGTGGGGCCTCAGCGTAAAGTCGGTTGGATGCAAAAGCCATTTGCTGACATTCGAAATATTCGGAAACACCTTGGCGGCACCATCAATGATATTGTGTTGGTGGTGGTGTCTGAAGCGGTAGCGCGATATTTGCAGTCTCACGATGAGCACGTAGATGGGGAGTATATGCGCATTATGTGTCCTGTGAATGTTCGAACCGAAAGTCAGGAAGGTGCCTTGGGGAATCAGGTGTCTGCGATTTTTCCGCGTCTGTCGGCTCAGCCGATGGATTGCCTGCAACGCTTGAACGCGGTAGTTGCAGAAACCGAACGCATCAAGCGCGACGAAGAAGCACAAGCATTAACTGTGATGCAAGACAGTATGCCAAATATACCACCTGTAGCCATGTTGGCGTCCCAATTGATTGGTACGCCCCTCGATCCGACCGTTTTTGCCTCGCGCTTTCTAGCCCCGGTGATACCCAGTGTGGGTGGTTATCGGCCGCCGCACCTGGGCTATAATTTCACCTGCACCAATGTCCCTGGTGTCCAGGTGCCCCAGTATATGTGTGGCTATGAGGTAACCGATACTATTGGGCTATTGGTGCTCAATGGCAATGTGGGATTTAGTATCACTATATTGAGTTACAACAAAAAGCTCTTCTTTAGTTTTATTTGTGAACCAAGGCTGCTGCCCGATCTGGATCACATCGTTACTGCGGCTGACGATGTTTTTCAGGAGCTGTTAGCGGCGGCTGCGACAAAGGGTCAATTACGCCAGGGTTAAAGCAACCCGTGGCACTGGAGAAATAATGACTGATTTAATCAACAACTATCCGAAGTCTATTACGTTAGTCGATGGTGCCAAAGTCGAAATACGTTATATGACGCCTGCCGATCGCGATGCAGTGCTTGCCTTTGCGCGAGGCCTGGCAGAAGCGGATATGCTGTTTTTGCGGGTTGATATTACCCAGTCCGAAGTGGTCGACAACTGGATGCGGAATTTACAAGCAGAGATAACCACCACGCTGGGAGCCTACGATAAGGAAGGCCTGATCGGCTACGCGAGTGTGCATAAAAACCCGGCGCCATGGACTCGGCGGGTGGGAGAGTTGCGGGTCAACGTGAATCAAGCTTACCGGGCTCGCGGACTGGGCAAGAACCTGACTTCAGAAATTTTCAGCGTTGCTCGAGGGCTCGGGCTTAAAAAATTGATGGCGAATATGACCGCCGACCAACATGGCGCCCAAGCGGCATTTCGGCGCCTGGGTTTTGTTCCGGAAGCTGTTTTGGCCGACTATGTGGAAGATCGAAGAGGGATGTCGAGGGATCTGGTCATCATGTCCTTTGACATTAATGGTCATTCCGACAGTATTGCAGATCCTGTTCGAATCTAAGCCTTTTAGGTTTGGGGCAATAGACTCGGCTTGGCTTGCGCCGATGCGAATTTGATCGAGAGGCTAGTCACTCCTGAGAATGTCAGAGTCTAATGGGCCCATCG
>JABMOJ010000587.1 GCA_013204195.1 SAR86 cluster bacterium | reverse complement strand
GGCCCAACCTTTCGCGCTGAAAATTCACACACTAGCCGCCACCTAGCAGAATTCTGGATGGTCGAGCCTGAGATCGCCTTCGCCGATCTAAATGATAATGCCGACCTCGCCGAGGACCTTCTCAAGCACGTCTTAACCACCCTGTTAGAAGAGCGCGAAGACGATATGGCATTTTTTGCTGAGCGAGTCGACAAGGATGTGATCACTCGCATCCGCTCGGTGACAGACGCAAGCTTTGAACGTATGGAATATACGCAAGCAGTCAACATACTGCAAAGCAGCAAGCAGGCTTTCGAGTTTCCAGTGGCGTGGGGACTCGATTTGCAATCTGAGCATGAGCGTTACCTGACGGAGCAACATGTGGGCAGACCTGTTGTGCTGATGAACTACCCAAAAGACATCAAGGCGTTCTATATGCGCCTTAATGATGACGATAAAACTGTCGCGGCGATGGACGTACTCGCGCCAGGCATTGGTGAAATCATCGGCGGCAGTCAACGAGAAGAGCGCCTGGATGTACTTGACAGCCGCATGGCGCCACTGGGATTACAAGATGAGCTGTGGTGGTACCGGGACTTACGGCGTTATGGCACAGTTCCCCACGCCGGCTTTGGCCTGGGTTTTGAGCGTCTGCTCAATTATGTCACTGGCATGGAAAACATCCGCGATGCGATTCCGTTTCCTCGAACACCCGGTAGCGCACACTTCTAATTAGCCGTTGAACTCCTTAACGGTCTAGTGAGTGCCCCGCAAGGGGCGCCCCATCAGAAGTACCAGACTAGGGGCGACCCGCACCGGCGACGGTCACTGCCACTGCTTCAATCCGGGCAGTACGACTGGTCTTCGCATCCGCGCCAGAACCATCCGCAGTACAGATATACAGCGTCTTAAGATCTGGACCACCGAGCATGCAAGCAAACGCTGAACGACCAGTATCGATCTTCTGCAGAATTTCGCCGCCGGCTTTAACGCGAACGACGCACTGACCGACAGGATCAGCCACCCAGATAGCGCCTTCCGCATCAAGACAGATACCGTCCGGTGCATGGGGTGCGATATTGGCCCACTCTCGACGATTCAATAAATCACCCTGTGCATCAATATCGAATGCCGTCAGGCGCGCCGCGAAGGTTTCGCCGACAATCAACATCTGTCCATCAGGGGTGATGACACTACCGTTGGCAAACACCATATCCGCTGCCGCCACAGACACTGCCCCGTCTGGCTCGACTTTTATTAAGTTGGCAGCTACCGGCACGCCGCCGCTTTCAATATCAGAACCAAAGTTACCAACGTAAGCTCGCCCAGTAGCATCAACCACCATATCGTTGCAATGGTAGGAGGCGAGCTGGGACAGATCCGCATGCTCTACTAATTGGTCATCAGGCTCAAGCCGCAGCAACTTACGATCCAACATAGATACTATCAACATTCGACCATCGGGCAACCAGCCCAGCCCGGAAGGCTGATTTGGAACCTCGACAATAGTTTCAAGATGACCTTGCGCATCCAGAGCCAGCACCCGATGGGTGTAAAAATCAGAGAAGAACAACCTGCCAGCATGCCAACGGGGGGCTTCAGTGAACGATAATCCTGTCGCTACAATATCCATCTCTATCCTCTTCAGATCCTGCTTTATGTTGCTGTAATCGCCTGATCAAAAATCTCAGCCGCCGAATCTCTAACCGGCAAATCAGTCACCCATCAGCATCTTCCAGGAAGCCAGGTCGTTGATCCGCATATAGGTATTGATTTTTTTTGTCTCGGCAAGGCTCGCGCTCGGCACATCGGAATAGTTATGCCCGGGCAGCAACAGGGTATCATCAGGCAATGCTGCCAACTTTTGGATACTATGAAACATATCTTCAGAGTTTGAACCGGGCAGGTCCACTCGACCACAACCATTGATAAATAAGGTATCCCCCGAGACCAGTGTTTGCTTGACACGAAAGCACTGAGAGCCTGGCGTATGACCTGGTGTATGTAAAAATTCCACCTCAACGTCGCCAACCTTAAGCCGGTCGCCAGAATCTACCTTGACCATATCGGAGTCCGAGATACCCGTGACCTTCTTGACTCCATCGGCCTCAATCTTGTGGGCATAAATCTTCACGGGATTCGTTGCCAATAACTCGGCGACACCCTGCACCTTGTTTTTACCAAAAGAGCCGCCGCAATGATCTGGATGATAGTGCGTCAACAGCGCAGCATTCAGTGTATAGCCGCGCTCGTTGATGATGTTCATGATGGCATCGATATCCCAGGCCGGATCTATCACCACCACTTCTCGCGTCCGCTTCGACCCGATTAGATAAGTGAAGTTTTGCATGGGACCAATCTGAATTTGTTCCAGAATCAACTCATCTTCCATTGACATACCCGTAACCTCTAAACGCAAAACCCTAATATACCGCGCGGTGACTGCAGCGTCGAGCTTTGCGCCAGAGCTAGAACTCAGGGCGCAATGCCTTTCTTTTCAGCAGAAACAGTGGGCACCACGCCTGCCCATTTTCGCCATAACCGTTGCTTCAAGCTCCTCACCGACGCGCGTAAATCGTCACCCACGCAATACAACGCTGGCACCATCAAGAGCGACACGAACAAGGCGAACAACACCCCAAAGGCCAGAGATAACACCGCCGGCTTCAAAAACTGAGCGTCGGTCGAACGCTCAGCCATAATTGGCATCAGCCCCACAAAGGTGGTCACCGAGGTAAGCAAAATCGGTCTAAACCGAGCCACGCCGGCGGTCACAACAGCCTCTGCGGCATTCAGGCCCCGCTGTCGCAGGCGCTCTACGTAATCGACGAGAACCAAATTATCATTCACCACCACGCCTGCCGCCGCACCGATGCCAAAATAGGAAAACATGGCCATAGACACACCGAATAGCCAATGACCGTAGACAGCCCCCATAAAGCCAAAGGGAATGGCGGTCATCACCAACAAGGGTAGCCAATAAGAACGAAAGGCAACGGCGATCAGCGCGTACATGACAAATAACGCAATGGCGAACAAGGAGACGAGCTCGCTCATAAACAATTCTTCGCTTTCCGCATTACCACTCACACCGATCTTAACACCAGGATACTTTTTCTCAATTTTAGGCAAAAAGTTGTCTTTCATATCCGTATTAATATCACTCATAAGGTCACCGGTAACATCTGCGGTGATCCACACAACTCGCTCACCATCTCGGCGATCAATATTCTGAACACCGGTGGCCACCTCAATTTCGGCCACTGACAACAACGGAATTTCTCGACCCTCTAAGGTGCGGATATAAAACTGGTTAAGGCTGTCGAGGCTATGACGCACAGCTGACGGATAACGAACCATCACTCTGACATCACCATTTTCTCGCGGCAATCGTTGAACTTCTTCACCGAAGTATGCCTGCCTTACTTGCTGTGAAACCTGCGCCAGGGTCACACCAAGCTTTTCCGCACCCGGTAACAACTGGATATGCAGCTCATCTGATTCGCCGCGCATAGAGTCACGCACGTAAAAAGTGCCGTCATAACTATAAAGCTGCGCCTGAACCTCTGATGCTACGGCCCGCAAAACCTCCATGTCCCCGTGACGCAGCGCATAGTTAACCTGAGGCGTCGAATTATTCATCGTGTAGTTAACTTCAATCTCATCCGCATCTGGAATTTCGCCCACCAGTTCTCTTAGTCGAGTCGCCGCTTCTTTTGCACTAAGATCTCGGATTTCGGGTGGCGCCAGCTTAATGATGGCTATCACGCTGTCCCGACGAGAACGCGTATACCAGCCTTCAATCAGTTGGCCTGAGCCCCCCTCCTCGATCGCCCGCTCGCCAACTTCCTTGATCAATTTTAATTCGGCTTCCTGCAATTGATCGAGGACAGCAAGTGCACGGGCGTAGGGTGTTCCCGTCGGTAACGTTACATTGAGATAGATGATTTCATTTTCGACCTCCGGCATAAACCCAAACTTGACCCAACCGCTGGAATAAAGCCCGAGGCTCAAAATGAAAGCCATTACAAACGCGCTGACCGTTACGTATCGATGACGCACACAACGATCTACCCAACGACGGTAAGTAGTGTTGGCAAAATGTATAATGCTTTCTTCGATGCGCTTCTGCCAACGGGCTAAGGTACCGAGTTTTTCTCGATGTTTCAGATGCGCAAGATGCGCCGGCAAAATTAAAAAAGCCTCAATCAGAGACACCAGCAATGCCAGTGTGATGACGATCGAAAACTGACGAGTGACCTGAGCCTCTTCCGTAGACAAGAAAAAGAATGGCGCAAATGCAACCATGGTAGTGAGCACCGCAAAGATCACCGGTTTTGACACCACTGATGCGCCCTCAATGGCAGCCGCGAGGCCACCATGGGTATGACTATGCTGGTGAATACTCTCGCCGACCACAATGGCGTCATCGACGACAATCCCCAGCACCAGCAAGAAGGCAAAGGTAGACATAATATTCAAGGACACATCGTTCATCGGTAACAGTGCAAATGCGCCCATAAACGACACCGCGATCCCCACAGTCACCCAGAGAGCAACCACCGGCCGCAAGCTTAGAATCAGAACCAGAAACACCAACAGCAGACCAATAAATGCCGACGAGGTAATCGTGTTCATTCTACTTTTATAGATATCCGC
>JABMOJ010000586.1 GCA_013204195.1 SAR86 cluster bacterium | reverse complement strand
CTTCCAACAACGCCTCATTGGTAATGAGGCGTTCTCGCAACCGTTGAACCAAACGACTTCGCGTCCGTTGCGACGTCATACCGCTACCACGCATATCAGGCAGATTACTATTCCCCATAGCTCACAATCTCTCTAATCAAACTGGTGGCGAAGCTGCCCACGGGTAAGCCAAATGACATTAACAAATCCGCGCCCTCAAAGCGCCAGTTAAACGCCGCTGGCCGCACCCACAGATCCCGCTGCTGCGCCTTCAAGTCGAGTCGGCGCAGGCCCTCGCACCAAAGAGGGAAGCGTGATTCAAGACTTTTCAGTGCTGGCGTCTCTTTCCGGGCTAATCCATAGAGCCAGCCTCGATGATTCGATTCACCGCTGCTTCGGGTACGGCCGCCAGAATCAGCCCCTCGGCCAGCCTCTTCATTTGCTGTCCAACAATGCTCTGGCACACTAATAGCACTCAACTCTCCAGAGCTTACATGGCGGGACAGATCGGCATTGAACATATAACTACGCACAGCAGACAAACACATGTCCCGTTGTTGAGGCCTAATGGGCTCGCCTGCAAATAATTTGTCAGCTGCTAGTAAGTTACTGCCACCCCGACCAAATCGCTGCTCACCAAAATAATTCGGAAATCCCTGGGCAGCAATCTGCGCCAAACGCTGCTCGAGGTCCTGACTGTCGGCCTGAATGTCACGTAGGCGAATCTCAAATTCATTTCCCGCATGCGAGCCCCGACGGAGCTTTTTATCATGACGGCAAGTCTCAACAATCTCCACGCCTGTCAGCGCCATATCTGCAAAGTCGGGCATCAGTTTGCCCGGCAGATGGCAGCTCAGCCATTGCGTCGTTACCGCGTGGCGGTCTTTTCGATCTGCATAATTCACATCAAAGGGTTTGATATTCAGATAACGCGCCAGGTTCTCAGCCACCCACGCGGTATTGGCACCCGTCTTTCTGATTCGAACGTAACAATGCTCGCCGATACCGCTGGGTTCAAAACCGAGCCGTTCGTTGACCACAAAATCAACCGCTTGCTGCTTCAGTCGTGCACTTCCTGAGGGCTGACCCTGCGCATAAGCGACCGCCAAGGCATAATCCTGACTCACGGCTCCACCTTCGCCGGCGAGCGCTCAGCAAGTAACACAACGGCTTGCGCCGCCAGGCCTTCTTCTCGGCCAATAAAACCCATTTTCTCGGTCGTGGTCGCCTTGACGCTGACACGGTCAGCAGCGATGTCCAGATCACTTGCGATGGTTTCAGTCATGGCCTGCACATACAGGGCAACCTTCGGTCGCTCTGCAATCAAGGTCATATCGACGTTCACCACATACATGCCTAACTGTCGAATCTTAGCGACGCACGCGCGCAGTAACTGCCGACTATCGGCACCCGCATATTCAGGATCCGTATCAGGAAAATGCTTGCCGATATCCCCCAAGGCCATCGCGCCCAATACCGCATCACACAGCGCGTGCAGTAGCACATCACCATCAGAGTGCGCCAGCACAGTTCGATGCCAGGGAACAGCAACACCGCCAAGCATGATTTGGTGACCTGCTTTTTCCTCACCGAAACGATGGGCATCAAATCCGGAACCTATTCTCATACAGCACCTCGTTCGGTCATGGCCTGCTGAGCCAGATAATACTCAGCTAGGGCTAGGTCCTCGGCATGAGTCACTTTGATGTTGTCACGATGGCCTTCTACCATGAGCGGCTGAAAACCCATCATCTCAATGGCCGAAGCCTCATCGGTTATTAACATTTGCTGCCGTAGGGCATCCTGCAAGGCTGCCTGCAGCAGGCCGAAACGAAATATCTGAGGCGTTTGTGCAAGCCACAGTCGGGTTCTATCGAGACTCGCTGTGATCAATCCAGCTGCGACTTCTTTTACCGTGTCGGTCACCGGGACGCCCAACAACCCACCCACCTCAGTGGTGGCTACCAATTGAAAAAGGCGGCGTATATCCGCGCCTCGAACGCAGGGTCGGGCACCGTCATGAACCAACACCCAGTCATTAGTCGCCGCTTGCAATGCCGCCAGGCCATTCAGCACAGAAGCTGCACGGCAGGCCCCGCCGCGCACCACCAGACAATGCTCGACCCCTTCCACTGCGCGCCAGTGTTCGTCACCCGGCGCTACCACTAACACAACCTGCCGCGGTGACAGCGCCAGCACACGACTCAAGGTTCGCGCTAATAAGGGTTTACCCGCTAAAGGAAGATATTGTTTGCTGATCTCGGCGCTCATGCGAACACCCTTGCCAGCGGCGGGAATGACGACTGATACCTGTGCAAGGCTACTCATGGTCGCTGCGCTTTAGTCTCGTCTACCAGCAGGAAAAAAGTTTCTCCCTGCTTGATCAGACCAAATTCGCTCCGGGCTTTTTCCTCAATCGACTCAAGACCGCTCTTGAGCTCAATAATTTCCGCGCGCAGGATGCGATTGCGCTGTTCTCTCACACTATTTTCGACCCGCACCTGGGCGACCCGTGCCTGCAAATCATTGACTTGCGCGAGACTACCCTCACCAATCCACAGCCGACCCTGCACGGCGATGATGACCAACAAAAGGCCAGCGATCAACCAGCGGCCGGGGCGCTTCATTATCGCTGGAACTCCGCCAGCCCTTTGAACAAGGCATGGGACTGATCTTCGATTCGCAGCAAACGATTGTACTTCGCGACCCTGTCAGACCGACACAAGGACCCTGTTTTGATCTGACCCGCGGCCGTTGCGACCGCTAAGTCGGCAATAGTCGTATCTTCGGTTTCCCCGGAACGATGGGAGATGACCACGCTATAGCCCGCTTCTTTAGCCATATGGATAGCCTCTAGCGTTTCAGTCAAGGTCCCTATTTGATTCAACTTAATCAAAATCGAATTGCCGACGCCTTGCTCGATACCGCGCCGCAGAATTTTTGAGTTCGTCACGAATAAATCATCGCCCACCAACTGCAGACGCTTGCCAAGTTTTTTCGTCAGCAGAGCCCAGCCTGCCCAGTCACTTTCATCCATACCATCTTCGATAGAAATAATGGGGTAGCGATCGGCTAAACCGACCAGATAATCGCTAAAGCCGTCGGCATCGAATTCTCGACCTTCACCTGCCAGGTGGTATTTGCCGTCGACATAAAACTCTGACGCTGCGCAGTCAAGACCCAGATACACATCCTTGCCGGGTGTATAGCCGGCCTGCTGAATGGCTTCCATGATGACTTCAAGGGCCGCCTCGTTACTCGGCAGATCTGGCGCAAAGCCACCCTCATCACCCACCGCTGTACTCAGACCACGGGCTGCCAAAATCCCCTTGAGGGTATG
>JABMOJ010000585.1 GCA_013204195.1 SAR86 cluster bacterium | reverse complement strand
TCGATAAATAGCGCAGGAGCAACCGCGCGCCCGCCACCATACCACTCAAATCAGTGGTGGGTTTATTTAATTCATTTTTAGCTAATTCGCCTGTTCTGGCGTAGGGTCAACTCAACATTCCTTATAAACAGCGAGGTCAACCCATGGTCGAAGGCGGCTGCTTCTGTAAGCGAATTCGGTACATTATCGCCAACGGCGCCTATCCGTCGGTGATCTGCCACTGCACTATGTGCCGACATGTGCACGCGGCACCCTATGTCACTTGGCTGGTGGTACCTGTCGCCCAGTTCGAGTATGTTACCGGCACCCCAACCGCGCTCGCTTCGTCTACTGACGGCACCCGATATTTCTGTTCTTCCTGCGGTACCCACGTCGCCTGCAGCAACACTGGCCACACCGACATCATCGATGTGGCCATCGGCAGCCTGGACAAGCCCGAGGCATTTCCGCCGACGTTGAGCATCTACACGAACACCCAACTACCCAATCACCCAACCCTTGAAATCAAACCTTAGAACAACTATCACCGATCAGGCAAAGCCCTATTGGAGCAGGCCAAAGGGGCGTATTTACGGCCTGATCTCATAGAAGGCATTAAAGATATCTCCCTCGAAGGGAATCCGACGAAAACGGCTAAAGCCTGCTGTCGCCGTCATTTCACGGGCTTTGCTCTCCGGAAAGCCCAGGGTGCCCAGACCCGCGCCGCCGGGCACTGACAACCCCGAAGACATGCACACCATCACCGAAAACGAATAAGCGATAGTGGCCATCGGGTTTTCCTTTAAATTCTCAGCGAAGGACGATTTACCCTGAATGTCCGCACATAACCAAGTGCCATCCGGTTTCAGCGACGCCTTGATGGCGTCGATCAACGCCTGCGGATGCGTTGAGTCATGGACGACATCGAAGGTGGTGATCAGATCGAAGCTGCCATCCTCGGGCAAGGGTTGATCGATGGGATTATGCAGCTGGACATTTTTCACCCCTGCCTCGCGAATATTGTTCCTGGCACGGCCGAGGGCATTCATAGAAATGTCATAGCCGATAAACTGACTGTTCGGATACGCCTTGGCCATCTCGATCATCGCCACACCCGCACCACAACCCACATCTGCCACCAAGGCACCTGCAGTCAGTTTGGCCACCGCACCTTCGGTACTGGGCAACAGGTCTGGCACCAAATGCAGTTGCTGGAATTTACGGCTCATCCGCTCGATGCCACAGGCACACGCCTCGCCTTTGTCATCAAAGCTTTGACCGAGGCCGGTGCGAAAACACTCAGGCAGATGTTCAAGAGTGTCATACATGGCGACCACGGAATGAATCATGCCACCCAGATAAGCCGGATGTTCAGGATCGGCCAACACGGCCTTGGCTTCCGGCGACATTGAGAACTCGGTTGCGGCTTCATCAAAGTTAATCTGGCCAATACAGACCTGCTGATACAACCACTCCCTGACCCAGCGCTCTGACAACTGGGTTGCATCGGCCAGTTGCTGGCTCGTGGCCGGACCGATGGCCGCAAGCCCCTTGTAAAGCCCCAGCTGTTCACCGACAAAGGTCAGGGCGACGTTCATACCGGCAGTAACACTGCCGCTGACCTTGCCTGCAAAGGCTTGCAGAGCTTTGGGATCCCGAATTTCTGCGCTGGTTTCGACTGACATGGCTGACTCCTGATCGGTAGAAAATGTAGTATCTTGCCGAATAGTAGCCAATGGTAGCGACCTGTGCCACTGCGCCTGCTTTTGTCGACGACGCCGTCATAACATGTCACCGAGACTCAACTCACAATCCCGACTCAGCCCCTGGTAGTTCAAACCCGCGGGTCAGACCTTGCCTCGATTTTCAGAGTAGATCACCCGTCTAAATCTTGTAGAATAGAGAAAACCTAAACCCCAGGAGGGTTTGTGAACCGATTAATTAGTGCGCTTTTTATCCTTGCATTAGCCCAAGGTTGCTCGCAAGAGCAACCTGCCGCCTCGAAGACCACCGCTGAGGTCGAGCAGACGCCAGCCGCTGTAGAGCCAAATGCCATTGACTGGCGTCAGCGTCTAACCCAACCAGAGATGATGACCTTCGACGCCAACACCAATTACTATTGGGACTTGACCACCAACGTGGGTGATATGCGATTTCGCCTGTTCCATGCAACCGCGCCCATGCATACCACCAGCACGATCTTTCTCACTGAGCAGGGGTTTTATGACAACGTGATTTTCCATCGGGTCATTCCTGGTTTTATGGCCCAAGGTGGTGACCCGACGGGCACCGGCAGCGGCGACCCAGGCTACAAATACGCCGGCGAATTTGCCGGCAATCTGTCTCACGACAAACCAGGATTGTTGAGCATGGCCAACGCCGGTCCCGGCACCGATGGCAGCCAGTTCTTTATTACCTTTGTAGCCACGCCGTTTCTCGATGGCAAACACACCCTGTTCGGTGAATTAATCAGTGGCATGGAGACCCTGAAGGCGCTTGAGGCGCGGGGCAGCCGCAGCGGCAAGACCAGCGAAACCCTGACCATCATCAAAGCCGCAATTCATCAGGAACCAGCGGCGCAATGACAAGTGAGTCACAAGCGGCGCCCGGGACTACCCGGCGTCGCCTTAACCCGAGATAGCGATATCAGCGAAACGGATATGGGGCATCAGGGCAGACCGCTCCCAGTTCCAATACTGCTGATCACCAATCATCGAGATCTTTCCTAGCATGTCATAGAAGTTACCAGCAACGGTGATTCCCCGCACCGCACGCACCCGCTCGCCGTGCTGACACAGGTAACCTGAGGCACCAAAGCTGAAATTTCCTGAGATCGCATTCGCACCCGAGTGCAGCCCGGTCAGGTCAGTCAACAACAGGTATTCACCACCCAGCAGATCCTGAGCCAAATCCTGGCCCTTCCCGATTTCCAGCTGATGCAAACCAACCCCCATCGTCGATTTGGGGCCGCGGGTAGCATGACCGGTGGTTGCCAAATCAAAAAACGACGCCGTCGCACTATTGTGGATCAAGGACGCCAAGTTACCGTCGACAATGAGTGGCGTCGACTGGGTAGCCGCTCCTTCTGAGTCAAACAACGCATAACCAAAACCAGCACTATTCAAGGGCTTGTCGAAAATATTTAAACGCCGGTCAGCGATCGACTGACCGACCTTTTCGCGCATGGGGTTCACCCCATCTTTGGCTGACTTGCCGGAAAACATCATGGCAAAGGTATGGAACAACTGAACCTGAGTCTCTTCATCAAAGATGACATCATAATGACCACTGGCAACGGGCGTACCCTCAAGCAGGCTCAGACAGTTTTCATGGGTTCGCGTCACGATCTGAGTCAAGTCTAGCTCACTGAACAAGCGCGCAGCCTGGCCGACGCCATCCATCGCATTTTTATCGCCGTCTTCCACTAACGCATAGGCATAGGCGGCACACATACGGCTCTTTGAATAGGCACTTAAACCGGCGCTGGAGAAGATATGCCGCTCACCCATATTGTCCTGGACGCCATTATAGGGCACATTTTTGACCTTGCTCTTCGCCGCCAGATTGCGTTCCATGGTTAGCGCAAAGTCGATTTGCGCATCGATACCCACATCCTCGTGGGGGCATAACACCTCGTCGTCGGTGTGCAATACGGCGGCGTTCGCGAGAATCGATTCGTGGGCATCTACAGCGGCAAAACTGGCGTTCAGCAGGGCCTGCTCCACCAGCGACTTGAGCGCGTCGGTATCCGTGGCTTCACTGTAGGCGGTGCCGACTTTGCCATCTTTAATAACCCGTAAACCCAGTATCTGACTGGAGCTTACCTTGTACTCTTCCAGCGCCCCTTCTCTGGCCTTCAGAGACAGTGATTGACCTTGGTCGATAATCAAATCACCGCTGGCGCCAGCGGCTTTTACCAGGTCGAGTATCTGATCGGCGTTCTGTTGCAGCGCCATCAGGCATTACCTCCGACCAGGATATCATCGACTTTCAGGGTCGCCTGGCCCACGGTCGTCGGTATTGAGCCCGACACCGAACCACAGGTGCCACTGGCCAGTGCGAAATCTTTACCCACCATGGAAATTTCCTTCAGTACTTTCGGGCCCGTGCTAATCAAGGTTGCGGCCTTGATCGGGTAGAGTATCTTGCCGTTCTCAACGTAATAGCCCTCGGTGACCGCAAAGTTGAATTCACCAGTGCCCGGCTGAACGGAGCCACCCCCCATATGGGAAGCGTAGATGCCCCGCTCCATGGAGCCGATCATATCGTCCAGCTCAGCGTTCCCCGGCTCGATAAAGGTATTGCGCATACGGGACGCCGGCGCATATTTATAGGATTCTCGCCGACCGGAGCCGGTGCGAGCAAAACCCGTTTGCTGGGAACCGATCCGATCCACCAGAAAGCTCGTGAGCTTACCGTCCTTAATCAGTTGGGTACGTTGTGAATCCAGACCTTCGTCATCGATATTGATGGAACCCCGCTCCTTGATCATGGTGCCATCATCAACTGCATTC
>JABMOJ010000584.1 GCA_013204195.1 SAR86 cluster bacterium | reverse complement strand
GGCTAACCTATAGCAAGACTGAAATAGAGACGGAGCATGACTATGCAATGCCTCATGTTGAGTGCGGCCTGAAACTCCATGGTGGGTTTTCCGAGGACGGTCTTTATCTGTCGCCGCGAACTCGATTTCGCTGGCCAGCAATCAATGCGTGGTTAGCCAGTCTGCAGGACAGCAATATACCCATCGTCGAGGCGACCACCGCCTTGTTGGTGGAGCCAAATTATCCCACCATCGATCAACAAGTTTGGCTGCTACAGCAAGGCGTCGAGCAACCACTTTGGGATTCATTGACCGTCACGGGTTTGATTGAGGGTCGAGGCCGGGCGCTGGCAGACCTTAATCCGCCGGACTTTGCACTGATCATCAAGGAAGATATCAGCCAAACAGCGTTGGGTCATCTTGGTAAAGGCTTGCTGACAACCCACGGCTGGGATGAGGGTGGCAATCCACAGACCGAAGCGGGTGGCCACGATGTGATGTGGTACGCCACTCGTGATCTGATTTTTGGCAAGAACAAGTTCCCTGTGCCAGTGGCGCCGGCCAGTATTGGTCGCGAAAAATCCACCCGTGAAATGCCGCAGATCGGTGCTGAATATGAAGGCGTTATTGCCTTCTTGATGAACTTATTGATGATTGAAGTCAGAGCCGAGCGGGCCTTTGATTTTTATGAACGGGTGATTGATCATCCGGACGTATTTCAGGATAAGCGCCAGGAGGCGCAACACGCAGTCGCCTTGATCAATCGGATTAGGCAAGATGAGTCGGTCCATGTGGCTTGGCTGAAGGCGGCAATTTCAGAGTTTCGCAACTTGACCATTAAAACCTTGGAAGGTACTGAAGTGCCTGGTGCAGAAATCCTCGATCCCGTGTGGGAGAAAATGGTGCATTGGCACGCTGTGGAAATGCATCAGGCTAACCGCGAAAATAATCGCGCTGAGCTCAGAGCCAAAATTCTGGCGGCCCCGAATGGTTTAAGTATTTTGACGGCGTTTGCGCTGTTGGATGATACGTTCGGGTCGTGACCCGGCATAGAATCAATACAAGGGATTTAAGCCAGGCTCTCTAACATTTCATGATGGTCTAGCCATTCCTCCTCGAGTTGTTCTATCTCTCCTTCGAGCTCAAGCTTTTCTCGAAGTAGATTTTGTAAATTCGAATCGTTTGCCTGTTGGTAAAGTTCAGTGTCCGTCAGTGCGTCGTCCGTTGCTTTCAGCTTGATGTGCAACCGTGCCAGTCGCTCGTCCAGGGTCTTGATCCTAGTTCTGAGCTGGCGAAGCTGTTTGCCCGTATTTTGATTGTTTGGCGTCGCCGATTTTTTTGTGCTGACCTCTCCAGGCGCTACCCCACCAGTCGTCTTTGGCGCCAGGACGCGCTTTCGATAGTCCTCCAGATCACCCTTGAAGATAGTGATTTTACCGTCTTCGACGAGCAGAAAATTATCAACGGTATTGGCCAGCAGATGCCGGTCGTGGGAGATTAGTAATAGTGCGCCTTCGAATGATTGCAGCGCCACCGTTAAAGCGTGGCGCATATCGATGTCCAAATGGTTGGTGGGCTCGTCCATTAGCAGTAGGTTGGGTCGGCTGAAAGCGACTAAGGCCAAGGCCAGTCGAGCTTTTTCGCCGCCCGAAAAAATTTTGACGGGCTCAAGGACCTTATCTCCATGGAAATCAAAGCCACCCAGGTAATTGCGAATTTGCTGCTCGCCAAGGACCTTGTCGCTGCGACGGATATGTTGCAGAGCCGATTCATCCAAGATCAGGTCATCAACTTGATGTTGGGAAAAATAACCAATCTTCAGATTCATGCCTTCCTGCCGCTCGCCGCGAAGCAGCGGTAATTCGCCTTGCAGGGTTTTAATCAGCGTGGTTTTCCCCGCACCATTGTGCCCCAGCAAACCCAGGCGGTCACCGGGGTGCAGGCTTAGACGAATATGCGTCAAAATAGGGCTGGCGTAGCCGATATCGGCATCGACTAAAGAGAGTAGCGGATCTGAAAATTTATCGGCCGTAGGAATCTCGAAATGGAATGGCGAATCGATGTGTGCCGGTGCAATGAGTTCGAGGCGGCCCAGGGCTTTCAGCCGGCTTTGTGCTTGCCGCGCCTTCGTGGCCTGAGCTCGAAAGCGCCTGACAAAGTCCTGCATGTGCTTAACTTCACGTTGCTGTTTTTCATAGTTGCTTTGTTGTTCAGCAAGTCGCGCCGCCTTGAGAATTTCAAATTGTGAATAGTTACCGCTGAACAGTTCGATCGTTTGATGGTGAAGGTAAGCAATGCTGTCCACCGTCTCATCGAGAAATTCGCGGTCGTGAGAGATCAGCAGTAATGAGCCCCGATAGGCCTTGATCCAGTTTGACAGCCAGACGATCGCATCGAGATCGAGATGGTTTGTTGGTTCATCCAGAAGTAACAGATCTGAAGGTGTCATCAATGCTTGCGCCAGGTTAAGACGTATTCTCCAGCCGCCAGAAAAGGCGCTCAAAGGACGTTCGAAATCTGTTGCCTGAAAGCCAAGGCCGAGCATTAGCTGCTCGGCGCGCGATTTCGCCGTGTAGCCATCGAGACTGTCGAGTTTTTCGTGTAATCGGGCGATCGCGCCGTAGTCACCGCTCACTTCAACCTGTTGGATGGCGGCGAGGGTTTGATTAAGTTCTTTGTCACCGGCCAGCACGTATTCCAGGGCAATTTCGCTGCTGGCCTGTGCTTCTTGTTCTAGGTGCGCGATGCGTGTCTCTGGTGGATATTCGAGGGTGCCTTCGTCGATCTCCAGCTCACCTAAAATCAACTTAAACAGGCTGGTTTTTCCCGCACCGTTGGCCCCGACAAAGCCGACCTTGCGGCCTTGATGAATCGTAAAAGAGGCGCCGGAAAATAAAAGCTCCGTACCCCGGCGCAAGGCGAGATTATTCAGGGATAACATTCAATGGCTACTCAATGCAGACCGCACAGTATAGCACCGACGGCGGCGGCTGATGTCTACTACTCGTCGCAATGACGCAAGCGTTATGTTTGCGGGCGAAGAATCTGCCAGGCGCCCACCGCCAACAAGCCAGCAAAGGCCAGTAGCGTCCAGCCTGGAATGCTGACCCCGAATAAGGACCAGACAATTTCTGCGCAACTTCCGTCGCCACTCAAAACAATACTCAGGACATCAGTCAAGGGGAAAACGTCTAATAAATAGTCGAGACTTGGGCCGCAGGCAGGTACCTCGTCAGCGGG
>JABMOJ010000583.1 GCA_013204195.1 SAR86 cluster bacterium | reverse complement strand
GTCGGCGACATCAACGATATGGGTTGTGATCTTGACTGCCCTGAGGTCGCTGAGCTGATCAGTGATGCTGCTAACAGTTTCGTTTAAGCCTTTCTGGTTGATGTCAGCGATCGCCAGGTGACAGCCTTGCTGGGCCAATGATTGTGCTAGGGCGCGACCCATTCCCGAGCCAGCGCCAGTAATGGCGGCGACTTGTTGTTTAAATTTGGACATGGGCATTCCTGTGGTTCTTTGGTTATATTCCGGGGTTTCGAAGTTTGCGCCGATCGCCGATTCTTTGGGTCACGCCAGTTCGGTCAAAGTACTCAAGTATTTCGATGCAGAGATTGCGACCTATGCCGCAACTGTCTCTGAAGTCTGCAACACCAAATCCCTGCGCGTCGCTGCCATGTGCGGTCTCGATCACGAGTTCTCTTAAACGCTCCAGACCGGCAGGCAAGAAGTAGCGGTTAGCGACAGGTTTGAGCAAAAATCCGGCGCCCACCAGTTGATTCAGCAGCTTTGTTGCAGCGATGGGTTCCATGCTGAGTTGTTTGGCGAGTTCATGAAGAACCGGTGGTTTGGTCGGCTCTTGCGCCAATAAGGGTTCAACTCGAGCCCAAAGAGATATCAGTGGCGGGCTCAATTGCGCCGCATGGTTTGGCAGTCGGTAGAGATTACCATCCAACGAGAGATGCTTGTCTTTGATAAGCATTTCCAGACAAAGGCTGAGCAAGCCATTGTTGATGCGGGTCAGGCTGGCAATCTGCTGGAGTGGCAAGCCGGGTTGTTGCGGGTTGGCTGTTTGCCACTGTTCGATGGCTCTCAGCGTTTGCTGTTGGTGCCGTTGGAGAATCTCTGGCGCGATAATGCCATGCTTGTTTTCAATGAAGGTGTTGGTCGCGAGCAAGGTGTCGATTTCAAAGTCTGTCAAATTGAACAGACGACTCAATTGGGCGCGACTGCTGCCATCGGGTCGGGCTTGAAGCCAGTTCTTGAGTATCTCGGTCAGGGGTTTTGGCTCGGCGAGTAAGCTGAGTTCTGCCAGTCGCCTTAGACTGGTGCGGCCGCGCCCTGGCGCTGCAGGGTCGAGAACGCGACCGCCTCCAAGAGTCCGTGCTGCCGACTGGTCACGTATGATTAACTGGTCTCCAAACCATAGATTGATAGGTTCGGCTAGAATTAGTTGTGCCATGGCAGTTTTGCCAGGCGCAAGGCCTTGGCCCTCCAGGGTAATCAATCGACCAGTGACGTGATTGGCGCCGCAATGAACGTGCACCGGCGTTGAGTGCTTTAAGCCCATAGTCTCTGACGGCAGCAGCGTGGCGAGAATATCGCAGCGGCTAGTGACTTGATGGTGAGGGTTGCTGGTGAGGTAGTTACCGCGATGAAGTTGGGCCTTAGCGAGGTCGTTACCTGCAATATTAATAGCGCAACGATCACCTGGTTGACCTTCCTCAGCAGCTTCGTTCTGTCGATGAATCGAGCGTACTCTGACAGATACACCCTGGGGCGCAAGTATTAATTCGTCGTTCATCTGCACGTGCCCCGAGATCACCGAACCAGTCACGACCTGGCCTGCGCCCTTCACCGAAAAAGACCGGTCTATAGCCAGACGAAAGTGACCTTGCTGTTGGTGTCGCTGCAGGCTGCGGGCGGTTTTGATCAAAAAGGTAGTGAGTTGGTTAATACCAGTGCGTTGCGTACCAGAAACGGGAAATACGTTAGCATTTTCGAGAAAAGTGCCGCGGGTCAGGGTCTGTATTTCCCTTTGAGCCGCGGCGATACGCTCTGGCGGCACCCGGTCAATCTTGGTGAGTACTACCGCACCTTGTTTGATGCCAATGAGGTTCAGTATCGCCAGATGTTCGGCGGTTTGAGGCATAGGGCCGTCGTCGGCAGCAATAACGAGTAGGCCAAAATCAATGGCGCTGACGCCGGCTAACATATTACTGATGAACTTGATGTGGCCTGGGACATCGATAAAGCCGAGGCGAATGTCGTCGATAGTCGTGTAGGCAAAGCCTAAATCGATTGTTAGTCCTCGGGCCTTTTCTTCCTCTAGGCGGTCTGTCTCAATACCAGTAATACCATGAACCAATAAGGTTTTGCCGTGATCTACATGACCTGAAGTGGCAATGATCATAGGGTTGCTGACCCGGCAGAGTCAACGGTGCTAACAAGATGCCCTAGTTGGCTGAGAATTTGGTCTGGGTGGTCTAGGGTTCTTAGATCAAAGATCAATTGATTGTCATGGATTCTGCCGATGACAGGTTTAGGCAAGTTTCGAAATGCCGCCGACAGCGCCTGCAAAGCCTGCTTAGATCCAGTTGTATTGATGGGCTGCAGGGCCAGCCCATAGCTGGGTAGTCTTTCAAGTGGCAGAGAGCCACTGCCAATCTGGCTCAAGCATTCGATAATTTTGACCTGAGCGATGTTTTTCAGCGCTGGCACCATCTCGGCGTGTAAATCGCGGGCCAGTTCGTGCAGGGTTGCCGCAGGTCGTGTCAGGTAGTGCAGGGTGGGTAAGTTCGCGACGAGTGTATCGGGGTGTAGGTAAAGCTTTAGCACTTCCTGCAGAGTTACCATCGTCATCTTGTCGACGCGTAGGGCGCGTTTCAGTGGATTCGATTTCAGTTGGTCGATGAGATCGCGACGACCGACGATGATACCTGCCTGAGGGCCGCCCAGTAACTTGTCGCCGCTGAAAGTTACGAGATCAGCGCCTTGTGCTAAGGCCGCTTGGGCTGTGGGCTCAAAAGGCAGGCCGTAGCGACTCAGGTCGACGAGAGTGCCGCTACCCAGATCATTCACGAAGGGCAGTTGGTGCTCATGAGCCAGGGCAGCAAGATCGGCGTCAGGTACCGATTTGGTAAAGCCTTTAATTTCGTAGTTACTGGTGTGTACCTTCATTAGCAGCGCTGTTTGGCTATTGATAACCCGAGAAAAGTCTTCCAGGTGGGTTCGATTGGTGGCGCCGACTTCGACCAGTCGGCAGCCAGAGCTCGCCATAATCTCCGGTATCCGGAACGACCCGCCGATCTCGACCAATTCACCTCGTGACACCGGCACTTCTCGGTCTCGCCCCAGCGTCTGCAGCACGAGCAGGACGGCGGCGGCATTGTTGTTGACGATTGTTGCTGCCTCTGCCCCTGTGATTTCACAAATAAGCGC
The DNA here is from genome assembly GCA_013204195.1 of SAR86 cluster bacterium. Taxonomy (GTDB): domain Bacteria; phylum Pseudomonadota; class Gammaproteobacteria; order Pseudomonadales; family Azotimanducaceae; genus UBA4582. Next base: position 8,203 of record JABMOJ010000583.1, on the reverse strand, counting down.
TTCAACCGTCGCGTCACGATCCCCGCGTTTACCGGTTTGCAGATCAAACTCCAGATTGCTGGCCGCGCCCAAAATCTCAGCCAGGCGCTCAATCGCTGAGATGGGTAGAATCGCTCGGCCGAGGTTGGTGTGGAGTACCGTACCAGTGAGGTTGATCACCGGCCGTAGTCGATTGATTTGGCTCTGGTGGAATTTTTCAGCGATCGAGTTGATGAGTTCTTCGGCACCCGGCAAGGCTAGGTTCGGGTTGACATTCAGCTCGGCGCGCAAGGCCGTCAGGGCTGCACGAATGGCGTTGGTTACGGCTGAGCGACCAAATTCAAGGATCAGATTTTGACAGCTTGAGGTGGATAGCAGGCGGTCTACAGCCGGCAACCGGGCCTTGGGATTTACCGTATTCATGCTCGAGTTAGTCCTCGTTTTCAGCCATCACCTTAGGCATAGGTGCTTGCTGCAGCGTATCCGGTGCAGCTATCGTTGTATCATCAACAGTCTCGGTACTATCTGCAGTCGAAGAGGCTGCTGGCGTTTCAGTCACTATTGTTGGCGCTGCGTCTTGAAGAATTGCAGCGGAGGGCCAGAGGCTCGTTTCGACAGGGGGGCTGCTGCCCCGGTCTGTGATCGGGACGATTTTGGTTTGATCGGGTTCGTTCTGACAATCCCAGTTTGCTGCTTTTGTTGTGCCGTAACAGTACCAGCGCTGGTTAGTCCTGCGGTTATCGAGCAGACTCTCTGCCTCACAGTCCCCTCCTGTGCAGTTTTTAGCCTGCTTGCTGGAGAAGATTCCGCCAATCGCGTCAATAGAGTTATTGACGGTCTGGCAGCCGCTGAGTAGTAAAGGGATCAGGAAAATGGCGGTGTAGGTGATCCGTGTAGGCATGTTAAATCAGCTTCTTGAAAATTGAGGGTGGATTCAAACACAGATTTGCGCTGTTCGATAGTCTGAGGTAAAAATCCCTCGCTTGGCGGTTGATCAAACGTTGCCTTCGGGCGACTAAATATACAATAACAACTCTAGCGGCGGGAGCTGGCAATGTCGATAACGGTAGGAATTAATGGCTTTGGCCGAATGGGAAGGCTCAGTTGTCGAGTTGGCTGGGAGCGGCCAGGCTATCAGCTGATTCGGGTTAATGAAACGGCAACTGATGCGTTGGGGTCGGCTCACCTGCTGAAGTTCGACTCAATTTATGGTGCCTGGCAACATGACACTAGTACTGGGTCAGGATCACTCTTGATCGATGATCAAGCTGTCGTTTATACCTCGAAGCCAGATATTTCGACCACTGATTGGTCCGATTGCGACATCGTCATCGAAGCCACTGGATTGCATCATAAGACGCCAGGGGCTTTGCAGGCCTATTTCGACCAAGGCGTGAAGAAAGTGATCGTCGCCGCCCCGACCAAAGGTGCGCTCAATATCGTTTACGGTGTGAATGATCATCTTTACCAGCCTGGTCGGGATCATTTGCTGAGCGCGGCGTCTTGTACGACAAATTGCTTGGCGCCGGTGATTCAGGTGATGCAGTCCAAGGTGGGTATTCGGCACGGCACCATGACCACTATTCACGCGTTGACCAATACTCAAACCCTCGTTGATAAAGGACATCGTGATCTGCGTCGAGCACGGGCTGCGGGCCAATCCTTAATACCCACAACTACTGGGTCGGCCCAGGCGATTACGGACATTTTCCCTGCGCTGGCCGGCAAACTCAACGGCATGGCCGTAAGAGTTCCGTTACTTGGCGCTTCACTCACCGATTTTGTGTTTGAGGCTGCGCGGCCAGTGACTGTCGCCGAAATTAATGGGTATTTCCAGGCTGCAGCCGATGCTGAGCTGGCCGGGATTCTTGGCTATGAAGAGCGCCCCTTGGTGTCCGTCGACTATATTAAGGACCCGCGTTCAGTGATTATCGATGCGCTATCGACCATGGTGATCGATGATACTCAGGTCAAGCTTTATGCCTGGTATGACAATGAATGGGGCTATGTGAATCGACTGGTTGAGCTGCTCGACCGAGTGGCAAGCAGCCTGCACGACTGATGCGTAACTATCTGGTGGTCACTGCCGGTTATTGGGCTTTTACCCTAACCGATGGCGCGATTCGCATGTTGGTGGTGTTGTACTTCCATCTGTTGGGCTACTCACCCTTTGAAGTGGCCATGTTATTCATTTTCTATGAGTTCTTTGGCATCGTCACAAATCTCGTGGGTGGTTGGCTCGGGGCCCGCGTTGGACTAAATCTGACGATGTTAGTGGGTATGGGTCTACAGGTTTTTGCGCTGGTCATGTTGATGGTTCCGGAACTCTGGCTGTCCGTAGGTTATGTGATGTTGGCGCAGGCGTTGTCTGGGATCGCCAAAGACCTGAATAAAATGGCCGCCAAAGCCAGCGTCAAGCTTCTCTTGCCAGCACAAGCCAGCGACTCGCGCCTGTTTAAGTGGGTGGCGGTACTCACCGGCTCAAAAAATGCGCTTAAGGGTTTAGGTTTTTTTGTCGGTGCTGGGCTGATGCAGTGGCTCGGTTTTCGTGGGGCGCTTGTGGTGCTGGCCTCGGGACTGTTCTGCGCCTTGTTGATCAGTGCCTGGTTACTGCCATCGGGCCTGGGTAAGACTAAGGCCAAACCGGCATTCAGTCAGGTGTTCGCTACACAGCCTTTAATTAATTGGCTAGCCGCCGCCCGGTTTTTCTTATTCGGTGCCAGGGATATCTGGTTTGTAGTGGCTTTGCCGGTCTATCTCTATAACGTTCTCGGCTGGGAGTTTGTCACTGTCGGCAGTTTCATGGCGGTCTGGGTCATGGGTTATGGATTGACTCAAGCCAGTGCGCCGTTGATATTACGTCATGCCGACCGGGGTCGTGGTCCGAATGGCTTCGCTGCATTAACTTGGGTCGCCGTTCTGGCGCTAGTACCGGCCAGCATCGCCATGCTCTTGAGTGCAGGCATGCAACCAGATCGGGTAGTCGTCATTGGTCTGCTGGTTTTCGGGGTTGTCTTTGCCCTGAATTCTGCGGTTCATTCTTATCTAATTGTGGCTTGGTCGGCGCGCGATGAGATGGCTAAAAATGTTGGTTTTTACTACATGGCCAATGCCGGTGGGCGACTCGCCGGCACGGTGCTCTCTGGGCTGATTTACCAGAGCCAAGGCTTGATCGGCTGTCTGTGGTGGTCCAGCGTCATGCTGGTGCTGGCGGGCTTGATATCTATCCGTTTCTCGCGGGTCTAGATTTCGGTGCCGCTTCAGCGAGTCTGACGCACCACATATTTGCCACTGAAGGTCATGGCGCTGGCACCATCAAGGATAATGCCCGTGTCCAGCAAGATGCTAGCCTTGCCTGTGTCCGTCAGGCGGCTGGCAAAAGCGGCGTATTCATCGGGCAGGCGACACTCGCAGACCAGTTCCGCAAAGACGGGCAGGTGGTAGCCCACTTCACCGCCGGCGATCACGGTATTGCAATCCAGTCCCAGTTCAGCCGTTTTGAGTTGCAAGATGCCCCATCCAGCGAGCGCCACCAATGAGAATAAGCTGCCACCAAAAGCAGATTGTTGATGATTGATGTTGTTCTCCAGAGGCGCTGTGACTCGCAGGCACGCGCCATCATAGCTGACCACCTGGATACCCATATGTTGACTGATGGGGATCAATGTATGGTAGGCATGTTGGAGTGACTCGATGGTGGCGTCGGGTAATTGCACGGTCATGATCCTGGGTGGCGGAGAGGGCAAAATGCCGGCGTGCGGCAGTGATAAGAGTTTACGGTGACTAATTGCTGATGACCAGTGCTCAAGTTCGGTATGATGAGGTCAATATTGTTCGGGGACGATTGTGCGCAAATTCATCATTTTATGTATCGTGTTGCTGGGTGGCTGTGACCAGACCCAGCAGGTAGACATTGTTGGCAATACTATGGGCACGACCTACAGTATTAAAATCATCTCGACCGATATCGATCAGGCGAACCTCACCGCTGAGGTTGAGACTCGGCTACGGGATATTAACGGCCTGATGTCGACTTACATGCCTGACTCGGAGCTGTCCCGCTTCAATCAGTCACCAGCGAATGAATGGTTTAATGTCAGTCCTGAGATCATCGAGGTCCTGGCAATGGCTGCGGATATTTACCGGCTTAGTGAGGGCAGTTTTGATGTCACAGTGGGGCCGCTGGTCAATCTCTGGGGTTTTGGTCCAAATCCTGGGCCTGACCAGGTACCTGCGGCCAAACAAATCAACGAAATCCTTGAGACTATTGGGTTCGAGCACCTGCAGGTGCGGGCGGACGCACTGCGCAAAAATGTAGATTTGTATGTTGACCTTTCTGCCATCGCCAAGGGCTATGCAGTGGATCAGCTCGCAAGCTTGCTGGACAACCATGGCATTCAGCGCTATTTGGTCGAAATTGGCGGTGAGTTGCGTGGCAAAGGCGTCAATGCACAGGGTCAGCCCTGGCGGGTCGCCGTGGAGTTGCCCGAGTCCAATCAGCGTATTCCTTATCGAATCATCGAATTAGTGGATATGGGCATGGCGACTTCTGGCGATTATCGCAACTATTTTGAACAAGGTGGGGTGCGCTATTCACACACCATAGATCCGGCAACGGGTTATCCCATTCGCCATAATCTAGCGTCTGTTACGGTGCTTGCACCCAGTACTGCGATGGCTGATGGGCTGGCAACGGCCATTGATGTTATGGGTGCTGATCGCGGTTTGGCGTTAGCAGAGGCGCAGGGACTCGCTGTCTTTGTTATACTCAAGCGCGGTGACGGTTTCGAGGCGCAATACTCGACGGCGTTTGCGCCTTATCTCAAAGCTGAGGAATAACACCCTCAGCGTTAAAAGCTCAGCAATAATGGGCAGTCTTTAACCGAGTAAAAGAATAATGATTGAGTTTTTCCTGACATTTGTGATTTTGCTGTTGATTGTTGCCGGTATGGCGATTGGTGTGTTACGGGGCCGTAAGCCCATAGCAGGCACCTGTGGTGGCTTGAATAATATGGGCGGTGGCGGCACTTGTGATCTTTGTGGAGGGGACACCCAGAAATGCGAAGAGGTTAGCAAGGCAGCTTTTTTCGATGCCAGCAAGGTCTGAGGCTTCAGCCTCGCCCGATCACCACATCGATCACCACATCCACCACCACATCCATCAACACACCCTGTCATCGACCCTCGTCAGCTCGGCCGATCAACATGTCGACCTTAAGCGCCGAGTATTGCCCTGAAGCTCTGGTTTTGAGCCTCTGGTTCTGAGACTCTGGTTCTGAGACTCTGGTTCTGAGATTTGATTTTTGAAGTTTGAATGTTCAAATTTGGGTTCTGTAGCCCACTGGCCTAGTCAGTGGATCGATTAGGCCCAGATGTCTTTGCGCCGCTGATAGAATTCGTGACAGGCCTGCATATCATCTAAAAACCTCGGGAGCTCGTCCATCAACAGCGCCTGGGGCCCGTCCACGAGAGCATGGGCCGGGTCAGGGTGAAAATCCACCAGCACCATGTTGGCGCCGGCAACAAGACCCTGAGCCGCGGCGTGGGCCACATCAAGAATCTGGTCAGAGGAGCGCTCTCGAGTTCCTACCGAATGAGACGGGTCGACGCAGACGGGCATGCGTGTCAGGCGCTTAACTGCCGGTACTTGGCCAAAGTCCACCATGTTGCGGTGGGGGCTACTGGCCGAACTTTTCATGCCCCGTAGGCAAAAAATCACATTCGAAGCCCCTTCGCTCGCCAAGTACTCGGCGGCATTCAGTGATTCGTTCAGACTCACACCATAGCCCCGCTTGAACAGTACCGGAAAGACTCGCTGCCGGCCAACGGCCTTCAGTAACTCGAAATTCTGAGTATTGCGAGTGCCAATTTGCAACATCACGCCAGTGGGATTACCTGTCGCGTGCAAGGCCTCGTTGATTTCTTCGATATGCTTTTCGTGAGTGACTTCCATTGCGATGACCTTAATGCCGTACTTACCCGCCAGTTCGAATACCCAGGGCAAGCAGTCTCGGCCGTGGCCTTGAAAAGAGTAGGGGTTGGTCCTTGGCTTGTACGCACCCATGCGGGTGCAGACCTGGCCGTGAGCCTGGAGCGCTTTGAGCATGGTTTCAACATTCTTCGGGTTATCCACTGCGCATAGACCGGCGACAATATGACAATTGTCCTGGCTGAATTCGACGCCGTTATAGTGAAAGCCGCTGACCCGCAATTGATCTGAATGGCGCCCCAAGATTCGATATTCTTCGGATATCCGAATGACTCGCTCGACGGCATCAAAGCTTTCAATCATGGCCTGGTCGAGCTTGTGGGTGTCACCTAACAAGTAAATTTCAGTCAGAATTTTTTCCGCGCCCCGGACCTGATGATGCTGTAGTGTCACATCAGGCAGTGTTCCCAGGTAGTCCATGATTTTCTGATAGGCTGGACTTTGCTGGTCAGTATTGGGTTTCAGTATGACAATCATCGGCTTTACTCCAGGTTGACTACTCGGCAATGTCTGATAGTAGTTTGTGCTGTCTCGTTGCCAAAGCCAAGCAGTCTGTGGGCGATTCTGCGACGAAATATTTCGAGCAATTCGTGCTGCAGTATTAGCCCAGCGGCGCCCGGTTATCGCAGGGTTAGATGAAAGTTCTGTTGCTAGTCGCTATTTCGAGAGAGTGGTATGTGCTTCAATACACCTTCGTTCTACAGACGGTCAGACATTATGGGTTCTAGTTGGCGATCTTTGATCGCCCTTCGTTATACGCGTTCAGGTGCCTCAGATCAGCTGGTGTCCTTCATGTCCTTGGTGTCCATAGTGGGCCTGGTGCTGGGTGTCGCGGTGCTGGTGCTGGTGCTGTCCGTCATGAATGGTTTCGAGCAGGAGCTTAGGCTACGTGTGCTGGCGGTGTTGCCTCATGGCGTTATTTTTGCGGAAGAGGGCTTCGATGACTGGCAGAAGACGGCTGAAACATTCGCGGCAGATCCAGGAGTGACAGGTGTCGCGCCTTATGTCGAAGGTGCGGGTCTGGTGGTGGCCAATGGTGCTGTAGAGGGTATCTCCTTTACCGGCATTGACCCAAATGCCGAGCGGCAGGTCTCAATTATCAATGATTTTTTACTTGCGGGTAACTTGGCATCGTTGTCCGCGGGATCATTTAATGTTGCCATTGGGCGTGATTTAGCTGACCTAATGCATGTGACTTTAGGCGATCGTTTGACGTTGGTGCTCCCCATGGCTCAACTAACCCTGGCTGGCCCTTTGCCCCGGAGTAAACGTTTTACGGTGAGTGCTATCTTCGAGGTTGGCACTGATGCAGATATGAGCCAGATAATGATGAACCAGCTGGATGCCATAAAGCTCTTGGGCCCGCAGGCGGTTGTTGGTTTGCGAATTGCTATGGTAGATCTGTTTGATGCGCCACAGATATTGCCACGTCTGATCCAAAGTGCTCATCGAGATGATCTGTATGCTTCGAGTTGGATGCGCCGTTATGGCAATTTGTATGACGCGATTTTGGTACAAAAAACCACCATGTTTTTATTGTTACTAATGTTGGTGGCAGTCGCTGCCTTTAATGTCGTGTCGAATCTAGTCATGACGGTTAACGATAAACAGGGTGATATTGCTATTTTAAGGACACTGGGCGCATCCAAGCGGTCGGTGATGGCTATCTTTATATTTCATGGTGCCATGTTAGGAGCGACTGGGATCGTTATTGGTATTTTGTTAGGTGTGGGTAGTGCCTTGTGTATCGGTGATATCTATCAGTTCATCGAATCGTCGTTGCAGTTGGGCGTGATGGATGAGTATTTCGTTCACTATCTACCGTCAGCCGTATTACTGACCGATGTCGCGATGGTCGCGGGCGTTTCGATGTTGATTTGCCTAGGCGCGACGATTTATCCCGCTTATATGGCAGCCCGATCCAATCCAGTAGAGGCGCTCCAATATGAGTAAGTCCATTCCTGAATACACGCCTGTGACTGAAGCCCCGGCCACGGGGGATATTGTACTGAAAGTCGAGGGCCTGCAAAAATATTACCATCAGGGCGCAGAAAAACTGCACATCCTCAAGGGGGTTGATCTGGTTGTGCATCGCGGTGAGCGCATCGCCATCGTCGGGCTTTCTGGTAGCGGTAAAAGTACGCTGCTCCACCTGCTCGGTGGACTCGACGCTGCTGATGCGGGAAGTGTTTGGTTGAACGGCATTGATCTGGCTGTCGCCACCGACAAAGAGAT
>JABMOJ010000582.1 GCA_013204195.1 SAR86 cluster bacterium | reverse complement strand
TTGTGAACACCTAAAACCACGATTCAGACCAGCATCAGTTTAGCATCAGAGCAGCATCTAATATCAACCCGAGAGTCACCGATAAGTTAGATTCGCCACTAGTTGTAAAACGGGCCAGCACAAAACCTAATCATCGGCCTAAGCCTGAGCCATACCAGATTGCCGCTGTCGCCATCGAATAAAACGATAAGCCATCAACAGCGCGAACACGACACTGTAGGCGATTGGTTCGGCATAGTCACTGCGAGTGAGCCAGAAAAGATGAACGATCTGCAGCATCGCGATGGGATAGACCAATTGGTGGAGCAAGCGCCAACGGCGCTTCATCAGCCGCATCATTAAATGATTAGACGTAAGAGCCAGCGGCACTAAACAGCATAACGCTGCGAACCCCACCAGGATAAAAGGCCGCTTCAGAATCTCAGCGCCCAGTTCGTTAAACTCGAACTCGAGTATCAGCGCCAGATAGGTACCGAAATGCGTTAGCGCATACCCAAAAGCAAACAGACCCAGCATACGTCTGACTCGTGCAAGCTCGACCCAACCCAGCAGCAGTCGAAGCGGCGTGACTGCCAGCGTGAGCAACATGAACCGCAACGCCCATTCACCGTTGAATTGAACAACGGTCTTCGCCGGATCAGCGCCCAACACATTGGACTGACCGCTAACCGTCAGATAGACCTGCCATAAGAGGTACACAACCGGCATCAGACTGGCACAAAACACCAGGGGCTTAAGGATCGAGGCGGATCTAGTAATCATTGCGGAGATTCATACCCGCATACAGATGGGCGACTTCATCCCCATAACCATTGAACATCAAGGTTGGACGCCTGTTCGGCGCAAACAATGAGGTCGGTAAACGCCGCTCACTGGCCTGACTCCAGCGCGGATGACTGACTTGCGGATTAACGTTCGCATAAAAGCCATATTCCTTCGGGTTACTGCGCTCCCAGGAGCTCACGGGGCGGCGTTCCAAAAACTCGATTTTAACGATAGATTTAATGCTTTTGAAGCCGTACTTCCAGGGCAGAACGAGCCGTAACGGCGCGCCATTTTGTGGCGGCATCGCGTTACCGTAGAGGCCAACCCCAACAAACGCCAACTCGTTCATCGCCTCGTCAATCCGCAACCCCTCTCGGTAGGGGTAGTCCAGCGCTGCAAATCGAGACCGCTGGCCCGGCATTTGCTTCGGATCAAACAACGTTTCGAAACGCACGTACTTCGCTTTAGAGGTGGGCTTGAAACGCTTGATCAAGTCGGCCAGCGGGAAGCCTATCCAAGGAACCACCATTGACCAGGCCTCGACACAACGGAGACGATAGATCCGCTCTTCAAGATCATGAGGCTTTAGAATGTCTTCCAGGTTAAAGGATCCGGTGATTTCCGCCTGACCCGCAATCTCTACCTGCCAAGGGTCGGTCCTAAAATCACTCGCATTTTCTGCGGGATCCCCTTTGTCTGTACCAAATTCATAATAGTTATTATAAGTCGTTACAATATCCCAGGGCGTGACTGCCTCTTGCGCCAAATGGCGGCTTGGCTGGGCCTGCGAGACCTTTTTGTGCAACCAGTCTGGCACCAGTGTCGAAGCTTGCCTGGCGCCGGTATAACGAGTGATGTCTCTGACTGGCACATTCGCATCTATTGCGGCCATGCCCATACCCGGCAGCAGCATCGCGCCCAGCCCGAGACCAGCGCCACGAATGAATGCCCGCCGCTGCAGATAAACGGCTTCAGGAGTGATTTCAGAGGGTTTGAAGCCGTCTGGCTTTTTGATCAACATGCAGCATGGCCTCATTCTAAGGTTGTTTGGCGTGTTAATGGGGCGCCAGAAACAAGATACCTAAAACCCGTTTCGACCCTTAATTTATTCAGATCGACCGGCAACTGCCACGTGATACGCCGCCAATCACTAAGCCGACTTTCTCGGTCGCTTACGGAGGATAGCCTGAACGGGACCTGATCCCGCATAAATCACCGATAAACCGAGCAAGACCACCGGAGGATTAACGACGATCAAAGCAAACAAGGCGACGACACCCAGCATGTAGATAAATGGCACGCGGTGCATGTCGATCTGCTTCGGACTGTAATACCGGAAATTGCTGACCATCAGAGCCGCAGCCCCCACGGTGAGCGCCGCCATGGGAATCGCCAATGGCAAGGTCACAGTACTGGCGATATTATCCGTCCAGACCCAGACCGAGGTCGCCAAAACCCCTGCCGCCATGGGGCTGGCAAGACCGACAAAGGCGGTGTTGTCTGGCTTGGTATTAAATCTTGCGAGCCGCAATGCGGCGCAAGCCATATACAAGAAGGCGGCCATCCAGCCGAACTTACCGAGATCTGATAACACCCAGCTAAACATCAGAACAGCCGGCGCAACACCAAAAGCAACCAGGTCTGACAGACTGTCATACTGCACACCAAAGTCACTCTGTGTATTGGTCAGGCGGGCGATGCGCCCGTCAAGGGCGTCCAGCACGCCTGCGACAATAATCGCGACCGCCGCATTTTCAAGTGCGCCGCTCATAGCTGAAATAATGGCATAAAATCCGGAAAACAGCGCGCCCGTGGTAATCAAATTGGGCAGAAGATAAATGCCGCGGCGCAATCCCGCCCGCTCCTCAGACCGATCAGCCAACGAGGCTACTTTAGGATTCTGGCCGTCTTTCTGCTCTTCCATCGAACCTACCCCATTGAATATCGAGCGTACTGATAACTAGACCGCGAGGATCTTCTCGCCACGGGCAAGACCCGACACACCTGATCTTACCACTTCTAGGACAACCGATTCGGACATGGCGCGTAAGAACGCGTCAAGCTTATCCGAGGTCCCCGCCAACTGTATGGTGTAAGCATTGTGCGTCACGTCCACAATCTGACCGCGAAAAATATCAGCGGTGCGTTTGACTTCCGCCCGCTGGGCACCAGTAGCCTTGACCTTGATTAGCATCAACTCTCGCTCAATATGCTCCCCATCCGTCAAATCAACCAGCTTAACCACTTCGATCAACTTGTTAAGCTGCTTGGTAATTTGCTCGATCTGGGTATCGCTGGCCGATGTAGTCAAGGTCAAACGCGACAATGTCTCATCTTCTGTTGGCGCGACAGTCAAGGTCTCAATGTTGTAGTTGCGCTGAGCAAATAGACCGACTACCCGCGACAGAGCGCCCGCCTCATTCTCCAAAAGCACCGATATAATTCTGCGCATTAGGTTCGCACCCCCTTCTTCAGCCACATGTCATCCATTGCGCCATTAGGTGCCACGTGCATGGGATAAACATGCTCATCGGGGTCAGTCAAAATATCCACAAAAACCAGCTTGTCTTTCAGCGCAAACGCGGCGTCAAGCACGCCATCCAATTCGGCCATGGTCTTCACCTGAAAACCAACGTGCCCATACGCTTCCACCAACTTCTTAAAATCAGGCAAAGAATCCATGTAGCTGTGCGAATACCGTCCCTCATATTGCATATCTTGCCACTGCTGAACCATACCCAACGAGCGGTTATTCAAGTTGATGATCTTCACCGGCAGCCCATATTGGGCGCACGTCGAGAGCTCTTGGATGTTCATCTGGATACTGCCTTCACCGGTGATGCAAACTACCGTCTCATCCGGAAAAGCCATTTGCACCCCCATCGCAGCCGGCAAACCAAAGCCCATGGTGCCGAGACCACCTGAATTAATCCACTTTCGCGGCTCATCAAAGGGGTAATACAGCGCAGCGAACATCTGATGCTGACCTACGTCAGAACTGACAAATGCAGTGCCTTTGCTCGCCCTGTAGACCGCTTTTACCGCGTCCTGAGGCTTAATGGTGACTCCATCGGCAGCCGGCGTGACGTGTAAGCAATCCAACTTTCGCCAAGCCTCAATCTGCGCCCACCATTCGGCCAATCGACTCGCCTGAACCTTAGTACGCTTAGCGATTCGAGCCTGAGCGACTTCCAACATTTCTGTCAGGACATTTTTAACCGGACCCACTATCGGTACATCAACCACCACATTCTTAGAAATTGACGCGGGATCAATGTCGATGTGTATGATTTTCGCAAATGGACAAAATTTGGCGACGGTATTGGTAACACGATCATCAAAGCGCGCACCCACAGCGATAAGGACATCACAATTA
>JABMOJ010000581.1 GCA_013204195.1 SAR86 cluster bacterium | reverse complement strand
TGGGTTTTTGTTTATTGGAAGGCGTGCAGCCGCTCACCGGTGTCGCTTATGCGCTTGACGGTATCGTCGCGGTGTTCAGCGACGCGGGTGATTCCAAAGTCATTATGTTTACGTTAATGATTGGTGGTCTCATTGCGACTATCGAAAAAATCGGTGGTGTCAGAGGCTTTATTGATTTCCTGCAGCGCCGTCGTTGGGTTCGCAAAGCCAAGCATGCCCAGTGGCTGGCATTTCTGATTGGTGTTGTGGTGTTTATCGAGTCCAACATTACCTTGCTAGTGGCGGGGGCGATCTCTAGACCGCTGTTTGATAAGTATAAAATCTCAAGGGAAAAGCTGGCTTATATTATTGATTCTACCTCTGCGCCTATTTGTATTTTGATTCCCTTAAATGCCTGGGGTGCAGTTGTTATCAGTTTGTTGGCTTCCTCAGCCATCGAGAACCCCGTTGAGGTTTTTGTGGGTGCGATCGCATTCAATTTTTATGCGCTCGCGGCGATTGGCGTGGCGGCGTTAGTAATTTGGCGTGATATTGATATCGGCCCTATGAAAGCGGCTCAGCGCCGCACCGAGAATGGGCTGATGCTCTGGCCTGGCGCCACGCCGATGGTCGATCCCGCGATCATCGGCCAGCATGAGGCTGCCAGTGACACGGATAAGGCGCGTTTCATGCTGTTACCCATCCTGGTGATGGTCGTTGGTATGCCCTTGGGTCTCTATGTGACCGGTGACGGTGATTTGCGGGCAGGCTCGGGCTCCACAGCCGTCTTGTGGGCAGTGGTTGCGGCATTGGCGATGGCCTGGGTGTTGGTGCTGGCGCAGGGCAAATACGGAGTAACGGAACTCATGCAGATCTTTCTGCGTGGTGCCGGTGGCCTGCTGCCCGTGGCGGTGATCTTGCTGTTGGCATTGGCCATGGGCGATGTCGCAAGTCTGCTCGGGACAGGCATCTATATTGCCCAGCTAGTCCAGGACAGCTTGCCCATCTTTCTGCTCTTGCCGTTACTGTTTCTAGTCTCTGCGGTGATTGCCTTCTCGATCGGCACGAGCTGGGGGACGTTTGCGATCATGATCCCACTGGCGATGCAGATCGCCTTACCGCTAGAGCTGTCGGCATCATTGTTTCTGGCTGCGGTGTTGTCAGGTGCTGTGTTTGGTGATCATGCATCACCCATCAGCGATACGACGGTGGTGGCCTCAATGGCTGCGGCGACGGATCACATCGATCACGTCAGAACCCAGCTACCTTACGCCTTACTCAATGGTGGAATCGCTTTGAGCGGTTTTCTGATACTGGGTTTGGTGGCGCTGTAAGTGGACTGCGCCTAGGTTTTTTTGACCAGGGTTTCCTTAACGGTGAAAAGCATGATCAAGACACCTATAAGGCCGATTGACGCGGTCATCGAGAACGCGGTGGCGAGGACGAACAGATTGGCGATATAGCCCATAAAAAGCGGCCCAGCGAAGGCGCCGACATCGCTCATCAAACGCCAGACACCAAGAAACTCGCCACGCTCCGCTGGTGGCGCGAAATCAGCACCTAAGGTCATATTGATACCGCTACCTAAGCCGTTACCAACGCCCGCGATCATAGCGGCGATTACCAGAGTCCAGAGACCGTTTGAGAATGGCACGCTGAACAGGCCGATAGACAATAACGCCAGGCAACTTACTGCCGCATACTTGCGCCCCCAGTTATCCATCATATAACCAGCGAAAGGGAACATGGTCATATCAATGGCAGCCGCGACACCAACAATCAATCCTATATCCGTCACGCTCAAGTCAAGGGATTCCCCCCACAATGGAATGAGTAACGAACGCCCAGCGCGCAGCACGGTGAGACATAAGATGGCGAATCCGGCCGTCAGAAAAACCTGCCTGTGAGCCCTAACGATATGAGGTAGCAGCGTGACCATAGACGGCGACTCGGCGTGATGGCTGGTTTTGTTAGTTTTGACGGCAAATACAATCAAGCCGAACGCTAGGCAGGCGACGATGCTGATGCCGATGAAAACCCAGGCAAAACCGAACTGATCCGCCGCCAACCCACTTGCCACAGGCCCGAGGAGGTTGCCGAAGCGCTGTAAGCCGGCCATGGTTGAAACCGCCTTACCGCGCTGGTGAAGGGGAACTGCTTCACTGATATGGGTCAGGCGGGACAGCAACCAGGTTGCGACAGCCACGCCAAAGCAAAACGCGGAGATAGCCAGCTCGAAGGTTGTCTCGGCTTGGCTTGCCAACAGCCCTGAGGCGATCATGATGCCGATGCCAATCAACATGGTGTATTTATCACCGAGCCTTGATGCGGCATAGCCTGCCGGAATGTCTGCCGTCATATTTCCCAAGCCGCGCAAGGAGAACACCAGCGCGGCAACACCCACACTGGCCCCCATATCAAGAGCAAAGAGCGGAATCACCAACAGGACGCTGCCTTGGCAAATAGACATCAAGAACGAGGGCAAATACACCGAGAATAATAAGGAGCGGTACATCTCCCAGGTTGTCATAGCGGGTGGGTCAATCATGACTGCTGCGTTCGCCTGCTTAACTTCATCAAAGGGTATCGTCCACGGACGAAAACAGGCTAGTTTATAACCTGCCAGATTAAGGCTGGCAATTGTAGCGTGCAGGAATCGAGGGCCAAGCGCCGCATCGAGTCTCGAAGAGTCGCTTGAGCGTTAAACAATAGGGTGGCGTTAGAACCTTTAGCTTGAGGCTGCTGAGGGCAGCCTGTTGAAACTTTAATCGCGCGCTAACCTGTCGCGGTTGATGCCTGAGCGCGCGGTCAATGGTAGCGCTGCGCGCAGATCCGTTATCTTGATACAAAAAAAAGACCTCGTTAAGAGGCCTTTTTTAGCTTTGCTAACCGATTAAGGTTTATTCACTAACAAGCTTTACCAGCATCTTGCCGTTGTTGGCGCCTTGGAATAAGCCTTCGAATGCAGTTACTGCATTGTCGATGCCATCGAAGATAGTTTCATTGTATTTCACTTCCCCAGACTTGATCCAACGACTCATATCCGTCAAAAACTGTGCCTGTTGGTCGACAAAAGCAGAAACCACAAATCCCTTCAAGGTGATGTGTTTGTAAATCGTTTCTGTGAGGTTGCGCGGTCCCGGGGTCGCTGTCGCGCCATCGTTGTAAGTGGAAATCATGCCGCAGATCGGAATACGACCGTAGAGACGCATATGCGTCAGCGCGGCTTCCAACTGTGGTCCGCCGACATTTTCAAAGTAAATGTCGATGCCTTCGGGAGCCGCTTTCCGCAACTCTGCCAGTGGGTCGGCCGTCTTGTAGTTGAAGGCGTGGTCAAAGCCCAACGACGCCTTCAGCATCTCGACCTTGTCATCACTACCGGCACTACCAATGACGGTACTGCCGTGAATCTTGGCGATCTGCCCAACGATACTGCCTACTGCGCCGGAAGCGGCTGATACAAACACGGTTTCACCGGGCTTGTATTCACCGGTCACCAATAAGCCGCCGTATGCGGTCAAGCCAGGCATGCCCATCACGCCCAGATAGGCAGACAGGGGGGCAAGCTCTGGGTCAATCTGATTGACACCTTCGCCATTAGAGATGGCGTACTCGCGCCAGCCAAGACCGTGGGTGACATAGTCGCCGACCTGGAAGCTAGGATTGTTAGATGTGACCACCTTGCCGAGTGCGCCACCGATCATGACTTCATCTAACGGCCAAGCCATTGCCATGCGGCCGCGCATATAAGGGTCCACGGACATATAATGATTCTGGATAAGGATTTCGCCGGCACCGGGTTCGCCGATTTCTCGCTCGACCATGGTGAAGTTAGCTGCTGTAGGCAGGCCAGTGGGGCGAGACTTGAGGTGTATTTCTTTGGACATCATAGCCGGGTTACCTTAATGAACGAGCCCGTATGTTATACCAATATGCTGGGGAAAGCATGAATGCGCCTTGAACGACGCGAGTTATGGGCCGTCACGCAATCCCTTGAGCCCCAGAGCTTTATCTGGGGCTCACAAGGCGCTAAGGGCAGGCCTGATCCGGCCCGAATGCCCCGTTTCGTCTGCCAGAAAGCCATCGCGCCGCTTATCTGTCAGGTATTGCTCATAGCTTCAAATCTTCGCGAGGATATTTTTCAAAGCATCACAGTTCTTTACCCGCTCAGCCGTTGTCGTACCCAGAAACGCGACACTCAGCGACGTCACACCTGCTTCGCGGTATACCTGCAAACGATCTCGAATAAAGCCCTCATCGCCCACAAGGGACGTAGCATCCAAGTACGATTGGGGAATGGCTGCTTCAGCCGCCGATTTACGACCCGCCAAAAACAAATTCTGAATCTCTTCAGCTTCATCCTCGTAGCCATACTTGCGAAATACCTGATTGTAGAAGTTCTTCTCCTTGGCGCCCATGCCGCCAACATACAGGGCAATATTCGGTCGTGCCATATCCCGATAGGACTCGAGACCCTGGCCCACGGCGACAGAGCCGCCAGCATAGATTTCCAATGGCGGCAGACCTGGGTCACGCTTGGCGTTGCCGGCTCTTAATGCATCTCCCCAGACTGCGTCTGCACCCTCAGCCATAAAGAATGCCGGTAGCCAGGCATCAGCAATTTCCGCGGTCATTTCAACACTCTTTTCACCTAAGGTAGCAAGGGCGATGGGAATCTCGTTGCGGTACGGGTGGTTGATGATTTTTAAGGCCTTGCCGAGACCGGTTCCCTGGTCAGCGGGCAGTGGAATCTGATATTTCTTGCCCTGGTGGTTGAGTTTCTCGTCCCGTTGCCAAACCATGCGGCAGATTTCTACGATCTCGCGGATACGGGTCAAGGG
>JABMOJ010000580.1 GCA_013204195.1 SAR86 cluster bacterium | reverse complement strand
GTATCATGAAAGTCAGCCTCGGTTGGCGCTGTGAGCTCCGCCTTGTCAGCCAGCGTGCCGCTGCCAGCCTGATTAAACTGGGCAATGAAGTCGACCTTGTCCGGTTGACGCTCACTCATATGCTGGGCCAGGGTTACCTCCATCGTGTGAGTCGAAGGCGATTTCTCCGCGAAGGTGAAGGTGACGCCCAGAATCAACGCGGCATGCACGACAACCGCCAAGAACACCGTGAAACTCAGGCGGTCTATGGCGCTGATGGGCGGACCTGTAACGGCTGGCCGCGTCTCGGTAAAAACGGGGTTAGCCGCGACCGTCATGGCAAAGCGTTTCGATAAAGGCCATATAATCACCGGCGATATCCAGGTTAAAAGCTTTATCAAGTTCGCGAATACAGGTGGGGCAAGTGACATTGATTTCGGTGAGATAGTCGCCGATGACATCAATGCCGACAAAATATAAGCCGCGGGCTTTCAGGGCCGGACCTACTTGGGCGCAGATCCAGCGATCACGGTCTGTCAGGGGGCGTGCAACCCCCTCGCCACCAGCGGCCAAGTTGCCTCGAGACTCACCGATCGCTGGAATCCTGGCAAGGGCATAGGGTACCGGCTCGCCATTGATCAGCAGAATCCGTTTGTCGCCAGCGGAAATTTCAGGGATGTACTTCTGGGCCATGGTTTGGACCGTCCCCTGTTGTGTCAGGGTCTCGAGTATCACGCTCAGATTTGAGTCTTTCGGTTTGACGCGAAAAATAGACGCCCCGCCCATACCGTCTAGAGGTTTAAAAATGACGTCTTGGTGTTCTGTATGAAATGCTCGCAGATGAGCAGGGTCGCGGCTCACCAGATGTGGCGGACAGCATTGCGGAAACTGCAGGGCAAATAGCTTCTCATTACAGTCTCGAATGCTACCCGGTCGATTGAGCACTCGCAGGCCGGCTTGCTCTGCCATCTCCAACATGTAGGTGGTGTAGATATATTCCATATCGAAGGGTGGGTCTTTGCGCATCAACACCGCATCGAGTTCTGTCAATGGACCCTCGTGAATCGCCTTAACGCTGAACCAGTCGTGCATATCATGGCGTAGTTCGAGCTCCGAAAAGCGACCATGCACTTCGCCCGATTTGATCAGCAAATCCGACTGTTGCATGCAATAGACTGTCCAACCGCGAGCTTGCGCGGCGAGCATCATCGCCAAGGTACTGTCTTTTTTTGGGTTAATCGATTCGATGGGGTCCATTACGACACCCAGTATAAAACTCAAGATCAAAACTCCTCTTCGATAAGATTGGTCCTCGCCCGTTGGGCCAAGACGCGATAATTGTAAACCACTTATACCGCTTATGGGCAAAAATCCTTTGCCTGTCTGCTAGGGATGGTTTGAATTTAATCGCTATGCTAAAAATTCGAGCAAGTTGCCGGCGGATAGTTATTTTACCCAGTTTCGGCTGGTAATTTAGGACGAGTGGGGCGATATGGAAGACAAGTTTGAAGGTGTTCGAGTCATGGTCATCGATGATAGCAAAACGATTCGCAGAACCGCAGAGACCTTGTTGAGCAAGGCCGGCTGTGATGTCACGACGGCGACCGATGGCTTTGATGCGCTGGCAAAAATTGCCGATACCCAGCCAGCGATTATATTTGTCGATATTATGATGCCGCGATTGGATGGCTACCAAACCTGCGCCTTGATCAAGAACAATAACGCGTTCAAACAGACGCCGGTCATCATGTTATCCAGCAAAGACGGCTTGTTTGATCGGGCCAAGGGTAGGATTGTCGGGTCTGATCAATATTTGACGAAGCCCTTTAGTAAAGACGAGCTTCTGAGTGCCATAAGAGATCACGTCAAGCGAATTGATTAGCGCCATGATCAGGAGTATTTAGGGAATGCCTGAAGTATTGGTCGTTGATGATTCACCGGCGGAGCGGTTTAAATGTAAAGAGCTTCTGGAGAGTCTCGGCTATGAAGTGGTCGAGGCTGAAAATGGTCGAGATGGCGTCGCCATGGCGAACCAGGAGCTACCCGACGTCGTCCTAATGGATATAGTGATGCCCGGTATGAAAGGATTTCAAGCAACGCGACAAATTTGCCGAGGGGAAAAAACGAGTCATATTCCCGTCATCATCGTCAGCGGTAAGGACCAGGAGACCGATAAGGTCTGGGGCCGCCGTCAGGGTGCTCAGGGCTATCTCATTAAACCCGTAGACAAGCAGAAGTTGTCCGCGGCGCTGCGCAGCCTGCTTCTATCATGAGCCGGCAGAATGCTTTAGCAGTATTGAGCGCATTGGCCCGGCGAAGCGAGCAGATCGCTATTGAGTTACCCGCGAAAGAAACAGCGCAGACTCACTGGAATGGCCTGGGATTCAGCCTCTTGGGACAGCGTTTCGTAACCCCGATGAATGAGGTTGCTGAGTTGATGCGCCTGCCCGCCTCGACCCGATTGCCAGGCGTTAAACCTTTTGTTATCGGCATCGCGAATATTCGCGGCAGACTAATGGCCTTGCTCGATCTTGCGGCTTTTTTTGGTGCTAGCTCTTCGTTGCCCCGTGTTCAGCGCCGGGTTCTGGCCGTGGAGGATGAGGAACATTATTTTGGTTTTTTGGTCGATGAATCGCTGGGTATGCAGCACTTTCCCAGCGACGCCTATGCCGAGACGATCGATGAAGTCGACTTAATGTTTCAACCGTTTATCAAGGGCGGCTATCGCGTCGCCGGCGCTGTTTGGCCAGTGATGAGTTTAAAAGCGCTGGCCGCAGACCCCGGGCTTGAGACGCTGTCAAGCCAGTCTTAAGCCAGATCAGTTAACACCCAACAAGGAAGTGACATGGCGGAACAACCCAGTGCAAGAGACGCAACCATGAAAAACCCAAAGATCACCTTGCTCGTCGTGACGCTGGTGTTACTCGTCGTCGGCTATATCGGTAGCTACTATTTGGTGAGCCGGGATGTTGAAAAATCAACGGTCTATTTACGCCATGCGAATGACTTAAATATCTTGTCCCAGGAGCTGGCGAACCAGGGCAGTCAGGCGGCTGCAGGTGGCTTAGCTATATTTCCGCTATTGGCAGAGACTCGCGCTGAATTTGACGCCCGCCTCGGCTATCTGAAAAATGGCCACCCTAAGGTTGGTCTGCCGCCATCCTCGGCGGCTCAGCAAGCGCAGTTGAATCGGGTCTCTGTCCTGTGGGCCGAGACCCGAAGCCATGTGGATAGCATTCTAAACAAGCGCGCGGCGCTCGTTGCTCTTGATGATGTTGCCGGTGATCTGTTGATTAACCTGTCGGCGATTCAACAGGAGAATAGCAAGGTGGTAAAAGACCTGCTCCTGCTAGGCGCTCCCGCTGGCGTCGTCGTTCAAGCGCAGCATCAGGGGCAATTGGTGGAGCGCATGCTGCGCACTGTCGATAAGGTTCTCGAGATGAGTGGCACCAAGAATCTGTCGGATAGTTTCAATCAAGACAGGGCGATGTTTCGGCAAGTGCTTGAAGCTCTGACCAATGGCAACAGAGACCTGCAGATTCCCGCAGCTAGCACGCCTGAGCTGCGCGCAAGCCTGAGCAAAATCGAAGGGTTGTTCCGCGCTGTGTCCACCGGCACGAACGAAATCATTACGCGTGCCGAAGAGGTCTCTAGGATCAAGGCAGCGGCTGCAGCCATCAACCGTAATGCCAGTGATTTGCGGACCCAGTTGAACAAGCTCACCCAAGGCTATGCAGGTGAGGTGGGACAAGGGCTTGCGTCACCCCTGTTGGGTCTTGCCTGCGCCCTTGTGGCATTTTTGGTCATGCTCATTATGGGTGTTCTGCTATCCCAGCAAGCTAAAAGAAGCTTCACAGAGACGCTTCGCCAGAATGAACAGAACCAGTTGGCGATTTTGCAGTTGCTCGATGAGTTGGCAGATTTTGCCGATGGCGACTTGCGGGTACAGGTCACCGTGACTGAAAATTTCACCGGCGCCATTGCGGACTCCATTAATTTCTCGATTGATCAGATGCGGGCGATGGTGTCGAAAATCAACGCAACGTCATCACACGTGTCGGCCGCCGCGAATGAGACTCGAAATTCTGTCAGTCAATTGTCTGAAGCGTCGTTGCGACAAGCCAAGGAAATCGCAGATGTGTCAGCCGCGGTCAATGAGATGGCGATTTCCATCGATCAGGTCTCCTATAATGCCGCAGAGTCTTCGTCGGTGGCTGAGCGCTCGGTGGACATCGCCAGTCAGGGTGCGATCGTTGTTCAGAATACCATTGGCGGAATGGACAAAATCCGTGGTCAGATTCAGGAAACTGCCAAGCGTATCAAGCGTCTAGGGGAAAGTTCTCAAGAGATTGGTGACATTGTATCCTTGATCAACGACATTGCTGACCAGACCAATATTTTGTCCTTGAATGCGGCTATCCAGGCGTCGATGGCGGGCGATGCCGGTAAGGGTTTTGCGGTTGTTGCTGATGAGGTGCAGCGGCTGGCAGAACGCTCTGGCGCTGCGGCAAAGCAGATCTCAGCTCTGGTTAAAACCATTCAAAGCGATACCCACGAGGCAGTCTCGTCGATGGAGCAAACCACCGTTGAAGTGGTTCAAGGCACCAGGCTGGCCCAGGATGCTGGCGTTTCACTGGGTGAAATTGAAGGCGTATCGAAGACGCTGGCTGAAATCATCGAAAATATCTCGGACGCGGCCCGACAGCAGGCTGCATCGGCCGGTAAGATTTCGAACACGATGAAGAGTATCGAAGCCATCAGCTCGCAAACAACCGCGGGTACCAAGTCAACGGCAACGGCGGTGGGCAATTTGGCGGATATGACCGACGAGCTTAGAGCTTCGGTGACGGGCTTCAAGCTACCAGCCTAACATGCTGAGGTTTGCTCTAACGCAGTTGAAGCGATTGATAGTGGGAGGACGATGAGCGCGACGCAAGATTACGTAGCCCTAGAATGGGTCAAGGGTGAGATATTTCAGCTCTTTGAGCAAGCTCAGAATGCGCTTGAGGCGGTAGCGATTTCCGCCGACGACGCTAGTAGCATGCGGGCCTGTCTGACGGCGATTCACCAGGCTCATGGCACGTTAAAGATGGTGCAACTGGCCGGTCCGACCCAAATTGTGGCGGAGATGGAAGAATTGGCGCAGGGCCTAATGGCCAAGTCGATCGAGGACGTGGGTCTGGCTCAGGAAACCCTGATGCAAGCCCTGCTCCAGATGCCCGGCTATCTAGAGCGTATTCACCGAGAGCAGCAGGATGCGCCTGAGTTTGTTGGATTGCTGGTAAATGAGCTGCGGGTGGCCCGTGACGAGTCGGCGCTGGCGAATCAGGCTGCACCGTCAAACCCGGCGGCGTCGACCTGGTTTACGGTCGAGCCTGATGCAAATGACCGTGCCGCATTCGAGGCGGGTCTGGGCGCGGCGACGGTGAAGAAGTTGAGAGGGCATTATCGGCAAGCATTAACGGGCTTGGTGAAAAAACAGCTCCCTCGGGAGAACCTGGGGGTGCTCGCCAAGGTTCTGGCGCGCCTGGGTAAGCTAGCCGGTGATTCCGCTATGGCGAATTTGTTTGAGCTTGGCCTGGCCGTCATTGAGGGTGTCAGTGCCGGGGCGCTCAAGCTGGATATGGTATTGATAAATGAGCTCAAAGCGATTGATGCAGAGCTCAAACGGCTGGCTGATGAAGGTGCCAAGGCGCTGGGCAGCGCCTCCGCTGAACTGGGTAATGAGCTCTTGACTCGGGTCCAGCTGGCGACGAAAACCACGCCAGGAATCAGCGCGGCAAGAGCCAAGTTTCGCCCCGCCACAACGCCAGCCTCTAATACGAATTTTGGTCCCGATGACGATACCCTGGCGGCGGTGGCTAATATTCTCATCGAGGAATTCAGCAATATCACGGACAAGCTTGATTTGTATGTGAGATCAGGCTCAAAAAGCAAGCAGGAGATCCTTGATTTGGTGCCGGCGCTGCAGCAAATCGCGAGCACCCTGTCAGTGGTGGGTTTAGATGAGCATCGCCAGGCTGTGCTGCAGCAGCTGGCCATGATAGCGCAGATCGAGCAGCAGGCCGGTGAGGCCCAGGATGAACAGCTTATTGAGATGGCGCGGGCATTTTTGCAGATTGACAGTGCCTTGCGCGACGTTCGAGGTAAGGCTGCTGGCGCAGCCGCATTGGGCAGTATTGGTGAAGCGCAGGCCACAGTGATTCGAGAGACCCGCAACAGTTTGGCGCAGGTCAGAGATGTGCTGGTGGACTTCATCACGGCAGAATTTGATCAAGGGAAACTCGAGGGACTCTCTCAAAACCTGCGCGATTTGCGTGGTGGCCTTACCATGGTGAACCAGGACCGATCTGCCAACGTGCTATTGGCCTGTGCGGTATTTGTTGAATCGGCATTGATCGAGACAGAAACCCGGCCGGACGCCAGGATGCTGGACGATCTAGCAGATGCCCTTACCAGTATTGATTATTATCTTGAGAGATTACTTGAAAGTGCCTCTGATCCTTATCTGCAGATGATCGAGGTTGCCGAGTCCGCGGTGGCAAAACTGGGCTATGACGTCGAGCGGGTTCTCGCAATGCGCGACAGCCCCGTGTTGCCGGCTGTGCCCAGCCAGAAGGTGGAAATATCCGGTGCACTTGATGCGCAGACGCCGCCGCTCGAGGTCAACAAGGCAGACGAGGGTGAATGGCGCCTCGACGCGCCGATGGATGTTCAAGGCGAACTGCAAGATGAGTTGCTGGATGAGTTCTCTGCTGATGGCGTCATCGAAACGCCCATCGAAACGCCCATCGAAACGCCAATCAATGTCTCTTTGGCGGAACCATTGAGTCAGCATGAACCCCAGGAAGAGAGTCTTGTGGATCATGAAATTTTGGATATCTTCTTCGAGGAAGTCGAGGAAGTCCTGGCGACGATCGATCAATACTTTACTAATTGGCGCGCTGATGAGCAGAACACTGAGGCGCTGATGGAAGTTCGTCGGGGCTTTCATACTCTGAAGGGCAGTGGTCGGATGGTGGGCGCGACGGTCATCGGCGACCTCGCCTTGGCGACCGAAAACTTGCTGAACCGATTGCTGGATGGTTCTCTTCAGGTCACGCCGACGGTCTATGACGTCGTTGAACAGGTCATAGAGCGAATGCCTGCCGGCATTGCCGCGTTTAAAAATAATGCTCAGCAGGCGTTCGAAATCACTGACCTGGTTAGTCAAGCTGAAGCGCTGACACGCGACGCCACCCCGACGGAAGTACTACCTGGCGATGAAATCACTGCCGGCATAAATCAGGCTGAAGATGTTGAAAGTGGCCCCGAAGTCATGCCTATGGTCGCAGACGAAGCCCCGTGGCGAACGACAGACGAATTCGCGCCAGAAGCGGCCCGTGACCAAGGTCTATTTGAAGTGCCAGAAGTGCCAGAAGTGCCAGAAGTGTCGGATGTGACCGTCTCGCCTGAGGGGGTTGAGGCGTTCCAGTTTTTGGCGGATAGCCTCTTGAATGTCGGTGCGGGCAATATTGAGGATATGGATGCCGGCGAGTCCGATACTCAACAGATAGCTACTCAAGATGGAGATTTTCAAGAGACGGAGCTTTTAGAGAAAGAGCGTCACGCCGAAAACCTAGAAGAGATTGATTCCCTTGAGATCGAAGCAGTGGCCATTCCTCATGAATATCCGGCGTTGCTTGAGATCTTTGTTCAGGAGGCTCAAACAAAGCTCGCGGTGATCAGTGCCTATCTGGCGAACCCGGAATTCAGGCTAGCGGCTGTCGTCGCCGCCTTCCATAACCTCAAGGGAAGTGCTGGCGCGGCAGGAGTTGATGCCATTGTCCAGATAGCGGCGCCCCTGGAAGCGCTGACCCAGCGTCTACTGGATACTGGCAGACTGCCAACGCCACAGGTGAATGCGCTGATCCGACGTGCTGCCGAGCTAATCAGTGGGGCCCTGACAGATATTCCTGTGCTAAGTGCGACCCTGCCGGGGGTCGCAGATCTACTAGATGATGTCGCTGCCGTCATCGATGCCGACGTACGACCAGCCTTGTTTAATTTCAAATTCACCGAGCTGCTCAGTCGACCGGCTGAAGCGCTCAGCAATTGGAATGAGGACAGCTTAGAAACCTTGGCGGCCGAGCTCGACGAGATGGCGGTTCAAGCCGAGGCACTCGGCCAATATGGATTATTAGACCTGATCGTTGCATTAGTGAGCGTTTACGCCAACGTGGCTAAAAAGCCGGCTGTTGAGGCCGTCGAGTTGCTGGTGGAAGCCCATGAAGCGCTGGTCGTCATGTTTGATCAGGTTGTCGCCGGCCAGATTGTCCAGCCCGCCCCGAGCTTGATTGCCAAGCTTGCCAAGCTAGCGACCCCGGTCTCGGCGGCCAAGCAGGTCGCCGAGCCGCTTACAAGCGCAGATAGCCTCGGGCGCGAAGCGCTACGAGGACCAGAAGATACGGTTGATGAGGATGTTCTGCCTCTGTTTCTTGAGGAAGCCGAAGAGCTAATCGAGAGTCTTGATCAGAGCCTTCTGGATTGGAGCGCGGATACCGGCAGCGTCGTGCACCTGGACGATCTGCTGCGACACCTGCACACCTTGAAAGGGGGGGCCAGAATTTCAGGTCTCAACGCGTTGGGTGAATTGGCGCATGAGATGGAAACGCTGTTGGCGCATGGCAAGCAAACCGGTGTTGACTTGAATGACGGGTTTTTTGCGTTAATGAATCAACACTTGGATGAAATCAATCGCCGAGTTGCATTGTACCAGGACTATATGGCAGGTCAGGTGAGCCTTGAAAGCCTGGCCTCGTCGACGATCCATGGGGCGAGGGATGCGGGTCATCAGGCGGCGCCTTTGCCGACGGTAGGCTCGAGCCTTGCTTCTGAGTTCGTGGTCGCGGCCACGTCGCCGCCGAGTGCCGGCACCAAGGAAAGCATCGAAACTGAGGAGGAAACGGCAGAAGAAATCGACGAAGAGATTCTTGCGATCTTCACCGAGGAGGCTGATGAGCTGCTGGAGCTTATTGAGCAGAGCATTCATAACTGGAGCGAGGACCGGCAGTCTAAAGAACCGTTGGTGTTGTTGCTTCGATATCTACATACCCTCAAGGGTGGTGCTCGGCTCGCGGGACTAACCAGCTTGGGTGAATTTGCCCACGGTCTTGAGAGTTTTCTCAACAGTCACGAGTATAGCGGCGCGCCAGTTGACGATGCTTTCTACCATGACCTGAACGCGCAGCGGGACGAGTTAGCGCGGCGAGTAGAAAACTGCCGCAAGTCAGCCGCGTCTGAAGCCGGCCCCAGTGGCCTGGCGCCGGCTGAGAGTAATACAGTGGTGGCAGAGACCGCCATCGCGCCTGCCCCTGCGCAGGAGGCCATTAATCATCGAACGGCGCTGTCGAAACCGCCATCGGAAATGGTTAGGGTTGCATCTGATCTACTTGAGCAGCTGATTAATTTGGCGGGAGAATCGAGCGTTACCCGAGGACGTATTGAACAGACTATCGCTGACTTCGGCGGGGCTATCGGAGAAATGGCCGATACGATTGCACGAATCCGAGAGCAAGTCAGGTTGCTGGATATTGAAACCGAATTTCGTGAGACCGTGTTCGGCAAGCGCTTGGCTAGCGAGGGTAACAGCGCTTTCGATGAGCTTGAAATGGATCGCTATACCCTGCTTCAAGAAATCTCGCGCGCATTGAATGAAAGTTCCTCGGACATGATGGACCTTAAAGAGACGCTACTGAATAAGAGTCGCGATACTGAAACTTTATTGCATCAGCAGGCGCGTATCAGCGCCGAGTTGCAGGAAGGCCTGACCCGAACGCGCATGGTACCCTTCGCGCGGCTCATACCCCGATTGCGGCGAATTGTTCGGCAGATCAGTGCTGAAGTTGGCAAATCAGTCCGCTTTGACGCT
Organism: SAR86 cluster bacterium; assembly: GCA_013204195.1. GTDB lineage: Bacteria > Pseudomonadota > Gammaproteobacteria > Pseudomonadales > Azotimanducaceae > UBA4582. The sequence continues at coordinate 3,721 of JABMOJ010000580.1, read as the reverse complement.
TTTAATATGGAAGGCGAGCTTGATCGAAATGTTCTGGAGCGGATCGTCGCGCCCCTTGAACATATGCTGCGTAATGCCGTCGATCACGGCATCGAGCCAAGGGAACAGCGGCTGTTGGCGAATAAGCCGGAAATCGGCCGCATTAGCCTGCGATTATCGCGTGAAGGTGGCAATGTGGTCCTAACGGTCAGTGATGATGGTGCTGGGATTAATGTCGCGGCGGTGAAGGCTAAGGCCATCGAGAGAGGACTAATCAAAGCTGGCGAGCCGATCTCTGACCACGAGGTTAGGCAATTCATTATGCATGCGGGTTTCAGCACAGCGGCAAAATTGACCCAGATATCCGGACGCGGCGTCGGCATGGATGTGGTCAATAGCGAGATCAAACAACTGGGCGGATCTCTGGCGATTGACTCTGCCGAAGGCCAGGGTACGCAGTTTATTATTCGTATTCCTTTCACCGTGTCGATTAATCGTGCGTTGATGGTGGTGGTCAAAGAAGAGACCTATGCGGTGCCGCTGAACACGATTGAAGGTATCGTGCGGGTTAGCCCTTATGAGCTTGAAGCGTACTATCAGCCAGATGCGCCAATGTTTGAATATGCCGGGCAAGCCTATCGTCTGGCGTATATGGGAAAAATGCTGGCGCGTTCCGAAGACCCAAGCTTTGCGGGGCAACTGGCGCCGTTGCCGGTAATTTTGGCGAGAAGCGGTGATACTGCCATCGCCCTGCAGGTCGATCGAGTGATTGGTTCTCGTGAAGTGGTGGTTAAAACCCTGGGTCGACAACTCAGCGACGTTGCCGGCATTGCTGGCGCCACCGTGCTCGGCGACGGCAGTGTTGTCATCATCCTCGACATTATGGCGTTGGTCCGCAATGCGGGCGAAGCGCAGGGTGAGACTCGGCAGCTGGAAAAGGTTGAGCCGCAAACCGCGGTCAGAACGGTGATGATTGTGGATGATTCTGTGACAGTGAGGAAAGTCACCTCCAGGCTGATGGAGCGGCATGGCTGGGAGGTGGTAACGGCCAAAGATGGGCTCGATGCGCTAAGACAGTTGCAGGACATCTACCCGGATATTGTCTTGTTGGATATAGAAATGCCCCGTATGGACGGCTTTGAGGTGTTACGTTCGGTGCGCCGGGATGAGCGCCTCACGGCATTACCGATTATCATGATCACGTCTCGTACCGGCGAAAAGCATCAGCAGCAGGCGAAAGCACTCGGGGTCAACGGCTTCCTCGGTAAGCCATTCCAAGAAGCAAGCTTATTGAGCAGTATCGAAGAAGTGTTGGCGGCGGCCCAGACAGTTCGGCAGGAATCCTTATGAGTCATCAGACTGAAGCATTATCAACCTACGTGATTCCGTTACAGAAGAGCACGATCTTACTCCCAGAAGTGAGCGTGGCCGAGATTATCCCCTATGAGCCGCTGCAACGGGTACAAGACACACCTGATTGGTTTATTGGTTTGCTGGCTTGGCGTGGTGAACAGGTTCCGGTTGTGTCTTTCGAGATGCTGACGATCAAGCGCGCGAGTTTTTCCCTCGTCAGTGTCTCGTCTGCCAGCTTAGTTGTGGTGCGAGCGTTGGGGGACTGGCAAGGCTTTCGCTACTACGCGTTGGTGGCGCAGGCACAGCCACAGCGGGTGATGATTGATGACGATGAGCTGTTGGATGCCGCTGATGAGATTGCGATGACGGAGGTGCTGAAAGTCAGATATGGCAATCTGGTCGTCTCAATCCCCGATGTGGACTATATCGAGGCCCAGGTTGACCTCATTGCTTTCGAGACCGTGCTGTAGATCCCCAAATCGCGCCTGCAACAGTCCTATGACGGTTGCCGGAGCGTGCGCCGCACGCAAAATTCTAGGACCCAAGCCCACGACAATGAACCCCTGCTGGCGAGCATCATCGAGTTCCTGCGCTGAAAATCCACCTTCAGGCCCGATCAAGACGGCAATGCTGGTGGGCGTTACACTCAGGTTCAGCAAATTGGCCTGGCCGCTGGGATCAGCGATGAGTTTAAGGTCGGCATCTGTCTGCGTCAGCCAAGCGCTCAATTCTTCAACCGGGCGCAATGCCGGTGGGCGATTCAAGCCACATTGCTCACAAGCGCTGTAGACGATTTGTTGCCAATGGCCAGCGCGTTTTGCCGCTGCCTGCCGGGCGACATGGGTGTGTTCGGAGTACAGGGGCTGGATCTGGTTGACGCCCAGTTCAGTGGCCATTTGTACGGCGGTATCCATCGCCTCGCGTTTGGTGATACACAGACCCAGCTGGATTTGGACTGGCGAGCATCGGTCAATGGGCTCAAAGCTGCCGAGCTGGATGGACACCTGAGATTTGCCTAGAGCGACAACGGCACCCTGATATTCGCCGCCTGATCCATTAAAGAGCACCACCTTAGTGTCGAGGCTGACGCGCAGGACATTCTTCAGGTAGTGGCTGGTAGTACTGTCGAGATCGATGCGAAGCCCGGCGCCAAGTTCCTGCTGAACAAACACTCTTGATTGGCGCATAGGCTGATTCGATACAAGTTAAAGGCCGAGATTGCGCCACAGTTTGAGGGTGGGTCCAGATTGGTTCAGGGTATAGAAATGCAACCCTGGCGCGCCCGCATCCAGCAGTTGCTGGCACAGGCGAGTGACCACTTCTTCGCCAAAGGCCTTGAGGCTTTCTGGATCGTCCTGATAGGACTCGAGATTTTTTCTGATCCAGCGAGGAATATCCGCGCCGCAAGTATCTGAGAACCTGACCAGGGTTTGGTAATTAGTGATCGGCATAATCCCGGGCACAATAGGAATCGAGATGGCCAATTTGTCGCACGCATCGATGAAGCGAAAGTAGGCCTCGGCGTTGTAAAAGTATTGGGTGATGGCGCTGTTGGCACCGGCATCGACCTTGGCTTTGAAATACGCCAAGTCCGCTTCAACACTACGAGAGTCGGGGTGAATTTCCGGATAGGCCGCGACTTCGATATGAAAGTGATCCCCCGTTTGCTCGCGAATAAAGCTCACCAGGTCATTCGCATAGGTCAGCTTGACCGAGCCCATTCCCGACGGGATATCGCCGCGCAGGGCAACCACTCGATTGATACCAGCGGCTTGATAGTCGTGTAGCAGTGCCGCAATTTTAGTCGCAGAGTCGCCACCGAAAGACAGATGAGGGGCCACGTTCGAGCCCGCCGCGCTGATATCCAGCACCGCTTGCCGAGTGCCATCCCGGGTTGAGCCGCCAGCCCCGTAGGTGACGGAAAAGAAGTGCGGGTTGAGCGCCTGAAGGCGCTCGTGAGTCTTCGCCAGTTTCGCCAGCGCCTCATCGGACTTGGGCGCTGCGAACTCGAAGCTAAAATGCACCGGATGTCGGCTGAGTGATGTCATGGTGGCGCCCTTCTTAATAGTGCCTTGTTATAGCGCCTTGTTATAGCGCCTTGGCCAGATCAATAGCCTTGTCGGTGCGCTCCCACGTAAAATTGGGCTCTTCTCGACCAAAATGGCCGTAGGCTGCAGTGGCCAGATAAATCGGCCGTTTCAGGTCGAGCATGGCAATCAAACCCTTGGGTCGCAGATCAAAGTGTTCTCTGACCAGTAATTCGATTTCATGGTCAGGCAGTTTGCCCGTGCCGAAGGTCTCTATGCTGATGGAAGTCGGTTCGGCGACGCCGATGGCATAGGAAATTTGAATTTCACAGCGATCAGCCAGACCGGCAGCAACGATATTC
>JABMOJ010000579.1 GCA_013204195.1 SAR86 cluster bacterium | reverse complement strand
CCGTAGAGAAACATGGTGTTCTTATGGGCTGTAAACTCGGCGTTCAACGCATCTGCAACTGTCACCCATTTCATCCGGGCGGCGTTGATCTAGTTCCTCCAGTACTGGTTAGCAACGACACCGAAAAAAACTCGGCCACGTACAGATAACCATTCTCAACGAGAGTCACCTATGGATTTTCAACGAATACTAATTATGCTAGGGCTCGCGGTTACGACCTACATGTTAATCCTGGCATGGAATGAGGACTATGGTAGCGGTCGTGTTGACAACGATAGCGTTATTGTCGCGAACGTGCCCCAGGATAACCTTTTACCTGATATTAATGTGAACACCGTTAGCACAACGAGTACAACCGCCGATAATGGCCAGATAGACTTTTTACCCCTCGATAATGGGTTATCGGCCCCGGTTACTGAAACAGCTGTGGATGACGTTGCGTTAAATACTCAGAACAGTCGTTACGTCACTATAGCGTCAGACGTACTTAACATTACTATTGATACTCTCGGTGGCGATATCGTTGAGGCTTCTTTGATCAAATTTCCAGTTGCCATCAATCAGCCCGATTCACCGTTTGTTTTAATGGATCCTCGTAATGCCTACGCAGCTCAAAGTGGTCTTATAGGACAGGATGGCACAGATACCGCAGCTGGTAGACCCACTTTTGCAGTAGTTAAAAATCATTATGATTTATCCACTGGTCAAGACGAAATTCAGGTTGAACTAAAGACCACCCAAGGCAGTGTGTTAGTTACCAAACGTTTTACGCTACGTCGAGATGACTACCTGGTTGATGTTGACTACGACGTTGTTAACAACAGCGATCAGTCTTGGTCGGCAGCGCTGTTTGGCCAGATAAAGCGAGATGGTCAAGCGCCAGCTTTGGTTGATCAAAACTCCATGGGTTTGGCGCCGTACACTGGCGGTGCAACCTATGCAAACGATGCGCCGTACACCAAGGTTACTTTTGAGGATGTGGAAGAAAAAGCCTACAAAGCCGTAGTTGAAGGTGGTTATATCGCCATGGTTCAACACTATTTTGTGACAGCTTGGGTGCCGAAAGGCAAACAGGATAAAAATACCTTTCATGCTCGAAAACTTGGCGACAGGGATGCTTATCTGTTTGGTTTTACATCGCCAAACTGGTCAATCGCTGCTGGCGGACGAGATACTAAAGGCGCGCAGTTTTACATTGGGCCAAAGGACCAATACAAGCTCGAAGAAATTTCACCGGGCTTGAACCTCACGGTCGACTACGGTTTTCTTTGGTGGCTTGCTCAGCCGATGTTTGGCTTACTTACTTTTATTCACGGTATCGTCAGTAATTGGGGTCTGTCGATTATTGTTTTAACTCTAATTGTCAAAACATTGTTGTTTCCATTATCCGCGGCTGGTTTTAAGTCGATGGCTAAGATGCGTAAGTTGCAGCCGGAAATGGCCCGGCTTAAAGAGCGGTATGGCGATGACAAGCAACAATTTACCCAGGCGATGATGGCGCTTTATAAAAAGGAAGGTGCCAACCCGTTGGGTGGTTGCTTACCGATTTTGATGCAAATGCCGGTATTCCTCGCGCTTTACTGGACGCTGATGGAAAGCTACGAGTTGCGCCAGGCGCCATTCATGCTGTGGATCAACGACCTCTCGGTCATGGATCCCTATTTTGTATTACCAATATTGATGGGTGCGTCTATGTTCGTGACTCAGATGATGCAGCCCGAACCGCCAGACCCCATGCAGGCGAAGGTGATGAAGTTCATGCCGGTGATGTTTACGTTCTTCTTCCTGTGGTTCCCAAGCGGACTCGTACTCTACTGGTTAGTGAACAATCTATTGTCCATCGCGCAGCAATGGTACGTAACCAAGCAAGTCGAAAAAGCCGGCTGATACGACAACAATGACCGGCACCATGGCGCATACCGACACCATCGTAGCAATCGCAACCCCTGTGGGCCGAGGCGGTGTCGGTATTATTCGAGTTTCTGGTGATCGCGCAGCTAGCATAGCGCGGTTGCTGGTGGGTAAGCTGCCGGCGCCCAGACTGGCGACCTTTTCGAACTTCCTTGATGCCGATGGCAGCGCCATTGATCAGGGCATCGCATTATTTTTTCCAGGCCCCCATTCGTTTACGGGTGAAGACGTGCTTGAGCTGCAGGGCCACGGTGGCCCGGTTGTGATGGATATGTTGTTGAACCGTGTGGTTCAAGTTGGCGCGCGTATCGCCGGTCCCGGTGAATTTTCACAACGGGCCTTCCTTAACGACAAGATCGATCTGTCTCAAGCCGAAGCCATCGCAGACCTGATTGATAGTGGTAGCCAGCGAGCTGCCAAAAGCGCGGTCAATTCTCTGCAGGGTCGCTTTTCAGAAAAAATTCATGAATTAGATGATCGCATCGTCAGGCTTCGGATCCATGTTGAAGCCGCCATCGACTTTCCAGAGGAAGAGGTGGATTTTCTGGCAGATGACCTGATTCACCAAGCTCTGGCCGAGATAGAGGTCGCGATGGCGCAAACCCTTGCCCAGACAGAGCAAGGTGCCTTGCTGAGAGAGGGTCTGACCTTGGTTTTTGCCGGACGCCCGAATGCGGGAAAATCCAGTTTGATGAACTATTTCAGCGGTCGTGAAACGTCTATCGTCACCAGTGTTGCTGGTACCACCAGAGATGTGGTGAAAGAAGATATCCATCTGGATGGCGTGCCCCTGCGATTGGTGGATACTGCCGGGCTGAGGGATAGTGACGATCTGGTAGAAAAGGAAGGTATTCGCCGAGCGCGGCAAGAGCTCGGTACTGCCGATATTGTTTTGTTGCTGATTGACTACAGCGAACATGCTGAAGATTGGCAGGCTCAGGCTGAGTCGCTATTGGCGGAGGTTGGCCGCCGTGATGGTGCCATCGT
>JABMOJ010000578.1 GCA_013204195.1 SAR86 cluster bacterium | reverse complement strand
TGCCAAGTCAGACCCCGCCTGGGGTTCCGAGTAGCCCTGACACCAGGAGATTTCAGCATTGAGTATCAACGGCAGATAATGCGCCTTCTGAGTCTCGGTGCCATATTTGATAATAGCCGGACCGACCATATTGAAGCCAAAACCCTGCAACTCAGGCGCATGAGCGCTGCGCATTTCATTCTCAAAAATATGCCGACGGATCATGCTCCAGCTCGCACCACCGACTTCAGCGGGCCAGTGGGGCGCTGCCCAACCACGGGCATTCAGAATACGAGTCCAGCTATCTTGTTCAGCCTTCGTGACCGGATAGCCCAGCCGCACCTTACGACTGACGGCACCATCCAGATGCTCCTGAAGAAACGACCTGACCTCCAGTTGAAAGGCTTGATCCGATTCATTTAATCCTGCTCGCATTTTGTCACCCTCGCTAAATCAGTCTCATTGCCAAGCGCGAATGCCAACGCGCTGATCTCGCTGAATCCTAACACCATCAGTGACCAATTAGTGAGCATTGTTGCGGGGCCGGTCAGTTTTACCGTCTGGCATTCAACCGACCAATTCGTTACCATGAGGCGCATCCCCAGCGCCTGATATTCGTCTGTAGCCAGCGCGCAGAAGACCCGATTGAAGGGCGAATTTGCGAATATTGACGCCAACGATGGCGACCACTAACGACGACAGTAAGGATAGATGAAAGTACTTTTACGCTTACTGCCTTATATCCAGCAGCATCTCTGGACATTTATTTTCGGCATTACCGGCTTGCTGGTTGCGCGAATTTTCGAGGCATTGATTCCGCAGTTCGTCAAAATCGGCATCGATAGCGTTGCCGCGGGTCAAGTTTCGCTCAAATTGCAACAAATCACCCTCGATCAAGCTGCCGCCGCCCTGACCTATCCTGCCCTGGCCATCTGCGCCTGCGTGCTGGCACAGATGCTGGTGACTATCGTGAGCCGCATTATGATCCGCCGTATTGGTATGTACGCCGCCTTCGATGCCCGCAATCGCGTCTATGAACATCTGCAGCGACAGGGCCCCGTGTTCTATTCACAATTCAGTATCGGCGATTTAATGGCCCGCGCCATCAATGATATTTCCCTGGTTCGCGAGTTTATCGCGGGCACTTTGCGGATGACTTCAGTCCTAATATTTACCGCCGTCGTAAGTCTATCTTTTATGTTCTCCTTGTCGGTCAAACTGAGCCTGGCTGTCATACTGCCACTACCGGTCATTACTCTGGTCGCCTATCTTTACTCGAAGCGGATCTACGCCCGGTCACACCGGGTACAGGAAGGATTCTCGAGTCTTTCCACTTTCGTTCAGGAAAATCTCAATGGCATACGTACGGTTCAGGCCATGGCTCAAGAGCAAGACGAGGTCAATCGATTCTCGGTGGTGAATGCTGACTTTGCCGAAAAAAACCGCCTGCTGTTTGTCGCTAACTCACAGCTTAGCGCCCTGATGCCGACGTTGGCGGCGGCCGCGACCTTGATTATTATCGGCTATGGCAGTCAGCTGGTGAACAGCGGCGAAATCAGCCTCGGCACCCTAGCCGCATTTTTCTCTTATTTGGGATTACTGTTATGGCCAGTCCGCGAGGCAGGATCACTGGTGACTCAATGGCAACGTGGCGCCTCAGGCACCGCCCGTTTGTTTGAAGTGCTCGACTATGAGCCGGAGATCCGCGACAACAGCAAGCCCAGCGGACCCGCACTGACGGGTAAAGTCACCGTTAAACACCTCTATTACCAATACGCCAACAAGTCGGTATACGCGCTGGAAGACATTAACTTCGAAGTCCAGGCCGGTGAGACCATTGCCATTCTTGGTCGCGTGGGTTCGGGCAAGTCGACGCTGTTGCGGTTGTTTGTGCGCCTGCTTGACCCAAGCCGTGGTGAGGTTCTGCTAGACGATCATCCTATTCAAAACTTTGCCCTGACGCGGTTACGGGAACAGGTGTGCATGGTGTTGCAGGATCCTTTTCTATTTGCTGACTCTCTTGGCGAGAATATCGCCTACGACGATCCCGAACGGGACCTGGATGTGATTTGGCAATCCGCAGACGCCGCGGCACTGCGAGACACGATTGAACGTTTTCCTGACGGCCTACAAACCGTTCTGGGTGAACGTGGCGTGACCCTGTCTGGGGGCCAAAAACAGCGGACTGCCCTCGCCCGCGGACTCATCCGCATGACACCGCTACTGATTCTTGACGACTGCTTCTCGGCAGTCGACACCGAAACCGAAGAACATATTTTGTCTGGCCTCAAATCTATGAGGCAGGGCCTGACCACCATGCTCGTGTCTCACCGTGTATCGACTGCGCGCCACGCCGACCGAATCATTGTGCTTGAAGAAGGCCGCATTCGAGAGACCGGTACTCACGAGGAACTGCTCGCCCTAGGTGGCCTGTACGCTGAGCTCGAAAAAGCGCAGAGCATCAAGGGGCACCTGCTGAATCATTTGCAGACGGCCGCCGAAGGAGACCGACCCTCATGACGCAGCCAAAACTCGACCACGGGGTTTTTGAGGCTGACATTCATGGTCAGTCGATGAATTTTGCCTATCTGAAACGTATCGGCCATTGGGTCGGGCCCCATAAACGTCTGGCGATGACCAGTGTTGCCCTGGTCATCGCCGCGTCGATACTGGCCGTGTTGTTGCCGGTGATCATCAGTCGCGTTGTTATTGATGGCGTGATCATGGGCCAGCCCGATACGCATTTACCCGACTATGGCATGAATGCATTGAACCAGTGGTTGATGGCCCTCACTGGCTGGTCTGCCATAGCCAGTGCCTGCACTATTTTCGGGCTCTTCACCATCGCTTGCCAGTTCCTCTATCACTTGCACCGCGTGACTTTCGCGCAGACCTCCTTGTATGCCCTGCGCGACCTGCGGCAAGACCTGTTCGCGCATATGGAACACCGACCCTCATCTTTTTATGACAAGGTCGCCGTGGGCCGGGTGATGACTCGCATCACCAATGACGTGCAGGCCCTGTTCGAG
>JABMOJ010000577.1 GCA_013204195.1 SAR86 cluster bacterium | reverse complement strand
TCGGGAATAGCTTGTTGATTTCCGCGCCAAATAGCGGCGATTGAACCGACCCTTGGCGTGCCGTCATCATGTTTTTGTTGCCCATTAAGGTGTTGATTTCACCATTGTGGCTCATGTAACGGTTGGGCTGAGCGCGGGCCCAGGATGGGAACGTGTTTGTGCTGAATCGAGAGTGCACCATCGCCAAGTGAGTTTCGAAATGGGTGTTTTCCAGATCCGGATAAAACGGAAATAGCTGACCTGGCGTTAACATGCCTTTGTAAACGATGACCTTGCTGGACAGGCTGCAAGCATAGACCATATGACCTTGAGTTAGATGGTCGGTGTGACGTTTCAATAATTCTGAAAACCGGCGTCGAATGATATAGAGCGTACGTTCGAAGGCGTCGCCTTCGATGTCATTAGCGGCGATAAACAGCTGATCGATAGTGGGTTGCGCAGCCAGCGAGGCGGGGCCTATATTGGCGCCCACAGGATCAGTGGGCACTTGGCGCCAGACCAGGAATGTTTGGCCTTCTTCGGCAATAATAGTTTCGATTTGTTCTTGGCAGTAGCGTCGTTCCGCAGGATCCTGAGGCAGGAATATGTTGCCCACAGCGTAGTGTCCAGGTGCTGGCAATTCGACGCTCAGTTCGCCCGCTATTCGCCGAAAGAAACTGTGGGGCAAGGCTGTCAGCACGCCCGCGCCATCGCCGGTGTTTTCTTCAAATCCACAGCCGCCACGGTGATCCATACGCGCATTGATATGATGTGCGTCGAGCATGATCTGATGGCTCGGCTGCCCCTTGATATTGGCGACAAAGCCGACACCGCAAGAATCTTTTTCCTGGGCAGGGTCATAGAGCCCGTTTTTTTCAGGGTAACTGCCAGGTTGTACAATCATTTTCTTATTCATCTATACCTACTCTTTATACCAACTATGGGATTTATCCTGCAGTCGGTAATCAGTCTGGACAGCCAGTTGGGCTGCACCGTACATCACAACATTGCTAGAGTGACTCAAGCTAAATACTAAAAAGGGGTTTGCAGAGAGAAACCTAAATGCTGCCCTTTGTTACGGCAGTCAGCCATTTATGGACGTGCCCACACCTAGCTTCGGCGGTCAAAAATAGTGCCGGATCAAGCGCCCGATCAGACCGGCCAGAAACAATACCACCAGAACGCTAAAAGTCAAGGGTGTGGAGGTTCGGTTGCCCCCGTTTATATGTTGCAACCTGTTGAAATAAATGGATATTGCAATGCAAAAAATATGTTGGCAGGTCGCCGCAGGAGATGTGTTGTGGCCTTTGGTTCCGTGGCGATTGCGGCGAATCGGTAGCCCAGCAGACAAAAACACAGGAAATCGTACATTAAGGCGCCACATTGACGTTGATTTGGGTATAATTCTCGGCGTTTTTAGTCGCGACTCACCCCAGAGGAATCATCATGAAAGAGCCAGTACGTGTAGCGGTCACCGGTGCCGCAGGACAAATCAGTTATTCATTGCTATTTCGCATTGCTGCCGGCCAGATGCTCGGCACCGATCAGCCGATTATCCTCCAACTGCTGGAGATTCCACCGGCAATGGGTGCCTTGGGTGGCGTTGTCATGGAATTAGACGATTGTGCGTTTCCGCTGGTGCAGGGTATCGTCGCGACGGACAACCCCGATATCGCCTTCAAGGATGCAGACTATGCCTTGCTAGTAGGATCACGGCCTCGAGGCCCGGGTATGGAGCGCAAAGACCTGCTTGAAGCCAATGCGGCGATCTTCTCTGTGCAGGGTAAGTCATTAAATGACCATGCTAAGAAGTCCGTTAAAGTGCTGGTTGTGGGCAATCCAGCCAACACCAACAGCCTCATCGCCCAGCGCAACGCACCTGATCTGGATCCTCGGCAATTTACGGCAATGACTCGACTTGATCACAATCGGGCGCTGACTCAAATCGCTCAAAAGACCGGCAAGCATGTCACTGACGTTACGGGTCTGGCTATCTGGGGTAATCATTCCGCCACCCAATAC
>JABMOJ010000576.1 GCA_013204195.1 SAR86 cluster bacterium | reverse complement strand
TGTTGCCGGGGTTGAAGGTCAGTAAATCTTCCTGGCGAAGTTCGGCATAAAACTGAGTCAGTATTCTCGCGGCTTCATAGATCGCACCGGCACCGATATCTTCACGAAAAATCTGTGATGAGTGAGCCGGCTTACCAGTGACTGTCAGCTTCCAGCCAATGGAGCCTCGGCGCGAGACATTCGCGGTAGCCGGGTTGCCATCGCCATTTTCAAACCCAAGGGCAATATCTGCGTATTTGGCAGCGTCGATCAGAGCCTTCTTCGAGAGTGCCAGCGGCCTGCCACTGAGTTCTTCATCGCCGGTCATTACCACCGTAATGTCCATCGCTTTTAGCGCACCAACGGCTTTCAGCGCGCGCAGTGCTTCTAAAATAATAACATTGCCACCTTTCATATCGCCAATGCCGGGTCCTCGAGCGATCTGGTTATCCAATAGCTCGAACTTCTGGAACGGGCTGTCAGCCTCAAACACAGTGTCTAGGTGGCCGATCAGTAAAAACTTGGGTCCAGAACCATTGCCGCGGTGCTCCGCGACGAGATGGCCGGCGCGATTAAAGGCGCTGCCTTCTTCCCAGCGGCTGTTGAATTCCAGCTGGTTGAATTCTGTCATCAACAACTCGCCAACCGCTTTGACGCCTTTGAAATTCATCGTCCCGCTGTTGATGTTCACCAGCTCAGTCAACAATGCAATGGCCTTCGAGTTGTTGTTATCAACCTCGATCACAATGCGCTGCTCCAGCTCAGATGCGGTTATATCCGCAGATGCTCTATTGACAGATTCGGCTTGCAGGCTGGTCAGCGGCAAAACGCTCATGAGCAAGATGAGTCCTAGGCCTGATTTAAAGTGGTTCACGGTGTGACTCCTGAAGGAACTTGAGTAGGGCATAATTCGTATTCGTTACCTTAACGCATACAACACCAGCATTGGAGTCCCAACAGGCTGCAAACCCTGTATGATCGGCTCCCACAATCGGCCTCGAATGGCGGTGAATAGGCCTGTGCCGGTGAGCAACTGAAAAATGGGCTAGGGAGATGCGATTTTGATAGAACTACTGGTCCCCTTGCTGGGATTTATTCTGATTTCAACGATCACCCCGGGACCCAACAACCTATTGTTGGCTACCTCTGGGATGCGGTTTGGTGTCAGGGCAACGATGCCCCATGTTTTAGGGATACAAATGGGCATCTATACGATGACGGTCCTCTGTGGCTTGGGAATGGGGCAGCTGTTACTAGCGCTTCCAGATGCCATTATTGGTATGAAGATATTCGGCAGCATGTATTTGGTCTATCTGGCCTGGAAGATTATGGGTTTTCGGCTGGCAGAAACCACGAGCGACATACTGCGCCCCATGACGACGCTGGAGGCGGGTCTATTCCAGTTTGCGAACCCCAAGGCCTGGTTCATGACGACCACCGGGGTGAGTTTGGCGATACCCGTTGGCGACTCAGCCACCGTCGCTGTGATATGTTTCTGTTTGGGCTTTGCGACGCTGGGTCTGGCCTGCAACTATGCCTGGGTTCTAACCGGCTCGCTATTGCAGGGCTGGCTCGGTCACCCACGCTATGGGCTCTGGATCAATGGCCTGCTGGCCTTGCTCACACTGCTGACGGTGATCATGTTCTGGCTGAGTGAATGATTTAATGAAGAACGGCTATCCTGCCTTTGAGCCGAATCGCCAGGCTGACATGACCCGGATAAGAGACAATGTCCATGATCAATATTTCACGGTTAGCAAAAGGTTGTTTACTGGTGTTACTGACGAATCTAGCCGTGGCGTCGCCGCCCAAGAAAGGCCCGGTAATCGTCGACTATGGTCCGGTATTTGAAGTGCCTGCGACGGCCTATAATCTTAAAGCGGGCGTTCGTTATCAGGTGAGCATGGATGTTGCGGCCACGGCAGCGGATCAGACTGCCGTTAACCGAAATCTGGAGTCTGCAGCACGATTTCTCAATATGCAGGGGCAAGCGGGGACACCAATGGCAGACCTTGAGTTAGCGGTGGTCGTCCATGGTCCGGCCGCAAAAGATCTGTTGACGGACGACGCCTACTTCGAGCGATTCGGACTGCCAAATCCGAACTCGGGGTTGCTGGCTGGGCTGCAGATGGCGGGCGTGGCGATATATATCTGTGGTCAGACAGCGGTGCATCAGGGATTTAAGCCCGCAGATTTCCATGCCGGTGTGACCATGGCCTTATCTGCCATTACCGCTCATGCACGACTGCAGGCTGAAGGGTACACCTTGACGCCATTTTGAGGCCGTCAAGGTGATGAGTCTTAGCGCTTTTGCCAGACCGTCATTTCTGCCACAGAGTGTTGATATTTACGCTGAGTCTCCCGTATGACAAAGGGTATGTCTTGCCGGCTTTTGAGTTCAAAATGGCCACCCAAGGCTTCTTGTAAACCATCCAATGTGCCGAAGTTCTCGCCGTTGACCTTGTAGCCGCCCAGCCAGTGTTCGACCTCTGTATATTCTTCGAGCCAAGTATAGGGCGAGGTGATAATCAACCAGCCTTTGTCATTAATGCGGTTGACGATACGCTCAAGGAATAACTTGGGCTGGTAAAGACGGTCGATCAGGTTGCCGGCAAAGATCAGGTCGTAATCTTTGAATTGCGGCTTTAGATTTGTTGCGTCGCCCTGGGAAAACTCAATCTGGCTATCAAGCGTCGCTAAATCAAGGTCCTCAAGGGTCTTCTCGCGGTACGCGATCAGATTGCCCTCGGTGGGTACCGTATAGCGAACCTGACCGGCCTCTTTTAGCTGAAAGGCAGACTGGATAAACCGTGCTGAAAAATCGATACCGTCAACGTGCTTAAAGTATCGGCCGAACTCGAACGTCGAACGACCTACGGCACAACCAAGATCCAGCGCGCGACCTCGTGGATGATCGCCAATGGCGGCCATGCTGGCTTCTATGCAGGCCTTCGGGAAGTTCGGCACGGAAAAATAATCATCGCCGTAATGAAACTCCAGGTATTGCGAGACCAAATTGTCAGTTTCATAGGTGTTGACTTTTTCCACGGGTAACTCCGATTGTTTTGCTTCAATGTATCTAAAGCCGGCGTGTTGAGAAAAGTGCCGACGAAATGCGTAACGAGCGTGTTTGAGACTTTCGTTACCGGTGGCTATCCAAGAGCCACCCTTAATCAAATTGTGCTTGCCATCAAAGGTGGGTGTTGAAAAGTCATCGTAAATGGGATGCACCTTGAAGCCCGGGTAGGTGTCGATGGGTGTTTCAGTCCACTGCCAGACATTACCGATAATATCGAAGATCACATCGGTAGATTGGCCATCAACCATCGTTGTCGCAAAGCGGTTTACAGGACAGGATGAGGCGTAGTACTCCAGATTGATATTGCCTGGCGCGGTATGCCAGTCAACCTGATCAGTGTCGATATAACTTCGTAGGGCGCTCCACTCTGCTTCTGTTGGCAGCCGAATGTGGGTTTGGGTCACTGTGGCTTTCCAGTTGCAAAATGCTTTGGATTCGAGGTAGTTGACCTCAACCGGCCAGTTAAGTGGCAGTAGCATTTCTTCTACCAGATTTCGTTGCAGGTATTGGCCATCTTTGATGCGCCAAAACCGGGGCATGGTAGCCTCGCTGAAGGATAGCCAGTCTTGGCCTTCGGCGGTCCAATATTCAGGTGTTTGGTAGCCGCCAGCTTCGATAAAAGCCAGGTATTCACCGTTGCTGACCAGGTGCTGACTAACCTTGAATTCATCAACCAGGACATTTTTGTTGCCGTACTCATTGTCCCAGCCGTAAGTGGCATCTGTCTCTGATTTGCCGAGGTTGACGCTTTGCTGGCCAACGTTGACCAGTGTATTTGCCGGCGCTGCACCCACATCGTGGCAGCTTTCCCAACCCGTCATGAGTTGGACTGAAGCCAGCGGAAGCATGCGGATGATCACCGAAGAAGTTTCGAGGTGAATGCGCTCATGCTCGATCCCCATCAGGATCGTCCAGCCAGGGTCTTCCTGACGAATGGGTACTGTCAGCGGCACGGTGTCGATCAGTTGATTGACGCGAGCGCGTACCTGGTCGCGATAGTTTTGCACGGCGCTGACGGTTGGCCAGTCATAATGGGCATCATTCAAATCATCCCAGGACATTTCATCGACGCCGATGGCGAACATGGCCTCAAATTCTGGATTTATGCGCGTTTCGATCAATTTCGCCAGCAACAGTTTGTTAATAAAAAATGTCGCTGTGTGGCCGAAATAAAATATCAAGGGATGGCGAAGGGGTTCGGCTTGTTGGTAATAAGACGCATCAAGACTAATGAGTTTGAACAACGACTCATACAGATCGAATGTCTGATTAAAGTAAGCTTTGAGTTCCTGGCGCTTGGTGTCACTGCTGCCAATGTCTAGGCGCAAGGTTTTACTGATTCGTTTCTGTATATCCATGAATGAGTGATTTGTCCTGTTGGCCGTTAGGCATATACAATCGGTGTAAGTCGTTTGTACGCAAAAACAGCCAGCTAGATCATCCTCCCTGTATCAAAATCTGTATTAGTCTGGCCGCTATTTTACGTGGCTGCAACCCGAGTTGGGGGTTTGTAGGATCGCGAGCTGCGAGATCCCTGGTGTCAGGCCGCCTACCAAGAC
>JABMOJ010000575.1 GCA_013204195.1 SAR86 cluster bacterium | reverse complement strand
CTTTCTCGTTTAGCGTGAAGCGAAACACGGTGATCTCCTGGCCGACGTAATCAAGGCGTGCCGTGGTGCCGAGGACAGGCAACACCATGGGGCCATCCTCGCCGTCCAGTTTGATGCTGATGACGCAGCGAACATCCATGGGCGGCGGTTTATCGTGGTCACCCCGGTAGGCGTGGATATTAATAACATACTCGCCGGGAATGATACCGCGCGTGTAGGCGACCTCGTGGTTGATCATTGTCGGGTCCATGTACTGGCCCAGGTCGTCGCGTAGCAGGTTAAAGAAAACCGCGCCCTTGTTCGAATACCCCACGGGTAGGTCGTTAGGGGCCTGGATCCAGAGATCGACATCTGCATTGAGTTCGCTCGCCCAGGTGATTTCGACGATAACGTTGCCTGGCGGTGGTGGAGTCACCTCGGCCTGATCACCACGCGGATTGATGTAGGGCAGCAGTAGTACAATGACCGCGAGGAACCCCATGAGAGCAAGGCTCAGCACATCACGAAACAGAATGCCGCCAGCTTCATCGTGGTTGTCGAATAGGTCAAGCATGACCCGTCGTGACCAATGTATCTGAAAAATGTTCAGGCGACTCAGCGCGTTCGATGATGGCGTTGGCCAGATTTACCGTACCTGTGGCCAGCAACTGGTAGTTGACCAGAAGCCAGACGTGAAGGACGGAACCTACCAGAGTTGTGTACAGCGCCACCGCCATGCCCTTGATCAGGGTTGAGACCATGGGGCCGATGGCGCCCACATCTGCCACCGCGTTGGCATCGACACCTGAGAGAGCGATGATGAAACCGATCACCGTGCCGATCAGGCCAAGGGTAATGAGAGTGTTGGCGATGGTGCGAACCACAACGACACGGGCATACAGCCGCGATCGCAGACAGTCGGCGATAGCACTGCGGCCATCGGGGCGCGCCTTGTCGACAAGATCGCGGTACCACAACGCGCGTGATGGTGCTGCCGAGTCTGGGTTGACCGCAGCATTGAGCTCGTGGCTACAGCGAAATATGCGATGGGCACAAATCAGCCAGCCAACGGCGAAAATCAAGGCTATGCCCGAGGTAATTCGCGTGATGTCAGACTCAATGACAAGCGTGATCCAACCTTCAAGCCAGACGACCACAAGTAGTGCCAACGCGGCAACGTTGAAAACGGCAAAGCGCAAAACAAGTAAATAGGAACGCATACACGGTCTCCTCAATATTCATAGGAAACTGTTTCGGCCATTGCTGGCATTTCACAGATTGCCTTCTTGCCAATCCCGCAGATTGCCTCTTCGCGATTACGTGAGCAAGGATTGTGATCCTTCGGTTGTCGTGTTGGAAGTGGCTGATATCGATTTTTTGGCTGATTGGTGTGTGATCCCGGCCAAAATTTGCGCTTGACCAACAAGATGATAACCGATGTCATGTCCGACCAGTGGAGATTGGCAACAGCGACATATCCTGTTCGGCGGGATTGGGAATTTCAGGGAGGGTTTAGGTGAATACCATAACAACCGAAAGGAGCGCGCTGCCTATCACGATCCGAAATGTTACGAAAACTTACGGCAATGTTTACGCTCTGGACGATGTTGATCTCGATGTAAGTAGTGGCGAATTTATCACCTTGCTTGGACCATCGGGATCGGGCAAGACAACGTTGCTGATGGTGCTTTCAGGGTTTAACCGGCCTGATAGCGGAAGCGTCAGGTTTGGCGATAGCGAGGTCATCCGCCTGTCGCCCCACAAGCGTGAGGTGGGCATGGTTTTCCAGAACTACGCCCTGTTTCCACATATGGACGTCAACAATAACGTCGCCTTCCCACTCAAACTCCGCAAAGTCAGCAAACCCGAGATCGCCGAACGTGTCAGCAAGGTGCTTGATTTGGTGAAGCTTAGCGGACTGGGTGAGCGCCGTATCAGCCAGCTTTCAGGCGGTCAGCGTCAGCGCGTCGCCCTTGCCCGGGCAATCGTCTTCGAGCCGCGTATTCTGCTTATGGACGAGCCTCTCTCGGCGCTCGACAAAAATCTGCGCGAACATATGCAGATCGAACTGCGCCGACTGCATGAGATGCTTGGAATGACCACGGTTTATGTTACCCACGACCAGCGCGAGGCGCTGACCATGTCGGACCGGGTGGTCGTGGTAAATCACGGCAGGCTGATTCAAATTGATCAGCCAAAGCAACTTTACGAACGCCCACTCAGCAAGTTTGTGGCCTCCTTTATCGGCGAGTCCACCTTTCTGCCGGTAAGTATCGCCAACGGCCAGGCGACGCTCAACGGTCGGTCAATCACGCTGGCCGAAGCACCGCACAGTAGCGACAGTGACCAGTTGCTGCTGCTTCGCCCCGAGAAGCTCGAGATACTGCCCGGCGGCCCGAACCCTGAATACAATTGCTTCAAGGGAAAGGTGCAGGATCTCGTCTATCAGGGTGAAAGCTTCCTGCTCTACGTTGATCTCGATGATGGACCGGAAGTCAGCCTCCGCAGCCCGACCCGGCGAGAGGTTCTCGATTCGGTACCGGATAAAGGCGGTGACGTTACCATCGGTATGCACCCGGAAGACACCGTCATCGTCAGCGAGGACGATTCGTGACAGCCATCGCCCAAAAAACCATGCGTGGTGACCTCAATGCCAGTGGCCTGGCGTCGGATGAGCAACGCGAGCGTTGGATGGTGCTGGGCCTCTGTGCGCCCGCACTGTTTCTAATCGGCATTGTAATGGTTGTGCCCGTGGCCTGGCTGTTCTGGCTCTCCTTTGTTGGTGCCGATGGCACCATGTCTTGGGAGAACTACGAACGGCTGTGGCAGAGCAAATCCTATGCCCGCATTTTCAAGACCACCTTCCAGGTAGCGTTCGTTACCACCGGAATCTGTATGTTGATCGGGTACCCCCTGACATACATGATGTCGCAGTTGCCGCGCCGGGCCGCCAATCTGGCCATGATCGCCGTATTGCTGCCATTCTGGACCTCACTTCTGGTCAGGACCTACGCCTGGCTTGTGCTGCTGCAACGCAAGGGCCTGATTAATGAGTGGCTGATCGATGCCGGTATCGTCGATACGCCGCTCAGGCTTGTTCACAACTTCACCGGCAACATTATCGGAATGTCACAAATCATGCTGCCGTTCCTGGTGCTGCCGCTGTACGCTTCCATGAGAACGATTGACCCCGACTACGTCAAAGCCGCCGCAAATCTGGGTGCCAGTCCGATCGCCGCCTTCTGGCGCGTGTTCTTTCCGCTCTCCCTGCCCGGGTTATTCGCCGGAATGTTACTGGTCTTTGTTCTTTCGTTGGGTTTCTTCGTAACCCCGGTCGTGCTGGGTGGTGG
>JABMOJ010000574.1 GCA_013204195.1 SAR86 cluster bacterium | reverse complement strand
GCGCGGGCAATGGCCACCCGCTGCTGTTCACCACCGGACAGCTGACGGGGGTAATGGTGTGTGCGATGTTCCAAGCCAACCCGGCGCAGCAGCTCTCTGCCTTTCACCTCAGCCTCGGGGTCACGCTTGAGTTCGGCGGGCAACATGACATTCTCAATCGCAGTCAGACTGCCAAGCAACTGAAAGGTCTGGAACACAAAACCCACCATGCGGCCCCGCATCAGAGCGCGCTGCTCTTCATCGAAAGCTGTGATTTCCTCGTCGCCGAGGAAGATCTGGCCAACACTCGGCGTATCCAGGCCCGCCAACAGGCTCAGCAACGTGGTTTTACCGGAACCTGAAGCACCGACAATCGCCACGGATTCGGAGCGCTTGATTTCAAGGTCAATCCCTTTCAAGATAGTCAGCTGTCCCTCTGAGGTGCCCACTGTTTTGCCGAGGCCTACCGTTTTGATCATTACTCTTGATGCCGTCGCCAATATCATCTCCCTGATAAAAATCTGTCTGTTAAAAACCCGCTTATCACGGACTGTACTGCTGCAAACATCAATCCTGCTATTTAGCCCTTTGGCTTATACGCAACCAAGCACCTTATTGGTTTACGGTGACAGCATCAGCGCCGCCTATGGCATGGATCAGGAGCAAGGCTGGGTTCACTTACTGGCTCGCCAACTCGAGGCCACCGCGGCTGAGTACAACGTGGTCAACGCCAGTGTCAGTGGCGAAACCACCGGTGGCGGGGTTGTCAGGTTACCGAAAACCCTAGAGGCTCACCAACCGGATATTGTCATTATCGAGCTCGGCGGCAATGACGGCCTGCGCGGCTACCCGATCGACAACATCAGAACAAACATCGAACAGATGATCCGCCTCGCCCAAACCAACGGCGCCAAAGTGTTACTGATCGGTATGGTGCTGCCGCCCAACTATGGCCGACGCTACACCAGTGCCTTTGAAGCCCTGTTTAAGGAATCTGCCGAGCGCTTCCAAATCGCGCTGGTGCCTTTTCTGCTGAACGGCGTCGCCACGTCTGAAAGCCTGATGCAGCGCGATGGCATTCATCCCAAGCCTGAAGCCCAGCAAATGATGTTGGACGAGATTTTCTCGCACCTGGCGCCGTTGCTCGCGCCCGTCACACCAAAACTGTCTG
Source organism: SAR86 cluster bacterium (assembly GCA_013204195.1). Taxonomy (GTDB): domain Bacteria; phylum Pseudomonadota; class Gammaproteobacteria; order Pseudomonadales; family Azotimanducaceae; genus UBA4582. The sequence goes on along the minus strand of JABMOJ010000574.1, from coordinate 2,452 downwards.
ACGTCGCCAGGAAGGCTGATTAAGCAGACCCTCATGATCACGCCAGCCAGGCATGGCAGCGTCCATCAAACCGTAAAACGCCTTGCTGTGGCTAAAATGATGCAAATGGCAAAGTTCATGGATGATCACCATATCGATGGCAACTGTTGGCTTTTGCACGAGCGCGGCGTTCAGGCAAATATCACCGCCTCTTGAGCAACTGCCCCAACGAGCTCTCATCCTGCGGATCGTAAGCTTACCCGCAGCATTTGCGCTCTCGCCGCTTAACGCGACCTTGCGTTGAATCAAGGCAGCCACTGCCGGCACCTGATCAAAATGCGCGCGGCAATCGCGCAACCGCTCATCCAACACCAATAGCGCTCGTTGACGCCAGAACTTCAGCAAACACTGTCGAACCTGCTGAGGATCGCTTGGAGCCGCACATTGAACCAGTAATTGACCTGCGCCCACAACGACCTGACTGGGCTTGCCTCGAACCAACAACAATTGATGAGGTTGTCCAAGATAATCATGGTATTCCCCGTCGCAATAAGCCGGCGCTTCGGGCAAGGGGCTATTCGCTAACTGTTGAATCGCCGCCACGATCCAATCTAAGCGGGCCTCCAGAAAGTCATCGATTTGCAGCCAGGCACATTGCAGCGGCGCACGAATTTCTACCAGGCCAGTACGCAGCACATGAATAGCCAAAGTCTTGCGCCTGCTACGCTTGATCAGGACCTCAAATATCTGCTGTTGATGCTGGTATTGACGGCGGTAGAGGGGCGGTGGATTCATCCTGCTGTAGGCGTCCAACATTGGATCCCGTCATGACCGCAGCTCATAGAGCACTGCCCAGCCATCGACTATTGGCCTTTGTCACCACCCAAGCAGGGCGGCGACAATGGCGTGTCACCATGACGCGCTAACCACTCATCGGCGGTATAGGTATGGATTGCCAGGGCGTGAATAGCAGAGGCTAGCTCTTCACTGAGAATCTTATTGACCGTTCGATGGCGCTGTAGCAAACGCTGACCATCAAACGAGGCAGCCACCATGACTACTTTGAAATGAGATTCCGAGCCAGGCGGTACGTTATGATTCGCGCTTTCATTGATCACCTGCAGATGTTGTAAATCCAGCTGGTTACTCAATTTTTCCTCTATCAAAGCCTGAATGGTCGGCTCGCTCGTCATCGCACTTCCCTAAGGATATTAACCTTTTTCCGTTAAGTTAAAAATACCATCCCAGTCTGCCGCCGGCGGCGTCGTTAGGAAAAGTTCACAACGATTAATGTACACCCGACTTGGACCATCATCAGGAAACTGCGCCTGACACTGGGTAAAAACAGCCTTGGCATCTTGGTAGTTACGTGCATTATACAGCGCCAACCCCTTCTCAAACTGGGCTACCATATCGGCCAACGGGCCACTGGTCAGCCCTTTACGTTCCAATAACTGGTAAACCTTAATCGGTTCGTTCTTTCCCACGACGCGCAGGGTATCCAACTCCCTGACGTCGACCACATCACGAACGTGATCATAGGTCATACTCGAGATCATAATATCCGAGCCGTAGGCCTTATTGGCACCTTCCAATCGCGATGCCAGGTTCACTGAGTCGCCCATGATCGTATAGTCCATGCGCTGGGCCGACCCCATGTTGCCAACGACCATACGGCCCGTGTTCAAGCCCATACGGACAGCGACTCTTGGCCGACCTTCGGCGGCAAAGCGCTTATCCAGAAGCTGGATGGATTTTTGCATATCGATGCTGGCGTAACATGCGAGCGCAGCGTGGTCTGGCTGTACCGCCGGCGCACCCCAGAAAGCAATAATCGCATCACCTTCGAACTTATCCACGGTGCCCTCATAATTAACGATGACTTCACACATCTCGGTGAGATACTCGTTCAGGGCATTAACCAATTCAGTCGGCGTCATCTTTTCAGAAAAACTGGAGAATCCAGCGATATCAGAGAAAAAAGCGGTCATCTCTCGATCTTCACCGCCAAGAGACAGCTTGTCGGGATCACGCATCAGGTCAGCGACCACTTTTGGCGAGAGGTATTGTCCAAACGCATCGCGAATCAAGGCTTTCTGACCCATCTCAGCCAGATAATAACGGGCGTTAATCAGAATAATCACCAGAATCGAGGCCAACAGCCCATAGCTGATCGATAGAATCAAGCCCGCCTGCACATAGAGCAGCGAAGTCACGAACAGAAACGCACTGACGATACCGAGGCTCACCAGGTTTCGCGATAAGGGACTACTGATAGCCTGAGTCGCTGCCAGCGCCACCATCAGCAAGAACAACGACAAACATTCAAGCCAGACGGGTGCCGCTTTCAAGGGGCCGCTTTTCAGCAAGGTGCCAATGGTGTCCGCAATAATCGAAACCCCATAGACATTGCCGACTGGCGTCTCAAATTCATCATGTGCGATCTCGGCGACTTCTCCGATAAGGACTATTT
>JABMOJ010000573.1 GCA_013204195.1 SAR86 cluster bacterium | reverse complement strand
TCGGGAATATCATTCCCGTATTTCGGCGCTGACAGGCACATCTGCCGCACGTCCTGATACCCCTCAAAATCGTCCTCCAAGGCCGACAACAGTCGCTCCCAGGTCAGTTGCTTACTATCGTATATCAGGTGCTTCACCGCTGCCAGGCTATTGATCACTTCAGGACTAGGGCCCAGAGGGTTTTCGTTGCTGGCAAGTTTGATCACGTCGGTCAAACCCAATTCACGCTGGAGCTCTTCCACCGGCTTGCCCGGCTGATAAGGCTGCAGTCCTCGCACACCGGGTGCGGCTAGATCAAAGAAATCACAGGTCATTTACGCTGCCATCCTGGTTGAATTTACGGTAGTTGCTGATGCGCGATCGCGTCTTGGTGATTCACCGGCGCCATCATCGACGCATCAAAGACTGGTGATAGCGCGGGGATAAGAGCCGAGCATTTTGATTTCAAGCACGTCACTGTCAATTTCGCTGATGACCTGAGCGACGATATCGTCTTGAGCGTGACCTTCAAAGTCGATAAAGAAAACATAGGACCACATGCCGGTTCGACTCGGCCGGGTCTCGATCGACGTCAACGACACATCATGCCGATGAAACGGCTCAAGCAACTTATATAGCGCACCCGGCTGATTATGGGTCGAGACCATGATCGAAGTTTTATCCTTGCCACTGGGACCAATCACCTCGCGGCCAACCACAATAAATCGCGTGGTATTGTCCGATTCGTCTTCAATTTTCTTCGACAGCACGGTCAAACCATAGGTTTCCGCAGCAATTTCGCCAGCGATCGCGGCAGCACCCTCTTCTGCTAGCGCAAGACGGGCAGCCTCTGCATTACTCGAAGCCGTGATACGCGGTATGCGAGGATAATGACCATCAAGCCATCGACGGCACTGACCGAAGGTTTGCTGATGCGCATAAATTCTAGTGATCTTCTCGGGGTTCGTACCCGGGGCTACCATCAAGTGGTGATGGATGCGTAACTCCACTTCACCGCAGACTCGCAGAGAGGAATTGAGAAAATTATCGAGGGTATGGCTGACAACACCCTCAGTGGAGTTTTCAACGGGTACTACACCGTAGTTACAGTTTTCCGCCGCCACCTCGCGAAACACGTCATCAACGGTGATCATTGGCACACCCACCACCGCATGACCAAATTGTTTAAGGGTCGCTAGCTGAGTGAATGTCCCTTCAGGACCCAAGTAGGCGACCTTCAGTGGCTCTTCGAGCGCCAGGCACGCAGACATAATCTGGCGATACACTTGGATGACTTTTTCATCGCTCAGTGGCCCGGGGTTTTTCGCGGCAATGTTACGTAGTACCTGAGCTTCACGCTCAGGTCGATAAAAGATGGGCGCAACATCGCCAGAGGCTGCTTGCTTGACTTCGGCTACGTCTAAGGCGCAACGGGCCCGCTCATTGAGCAAGTCGAGAATTTCACTGTCCAGCGCATCAATGCGCTGGCGTAGCTGATCAAGTTGCTCGTGGGCGCCCGCGGTAGATTCGTCCTCGGTGGTCATAGCCGCCACCGGCCGTTCGAGTTAGTCTCTGATGTCGATCTCATCATCAACATGGCATGAAGCCAATCAAGTCTAGCTGTCCGCGTCATCGTTGATACCCGTTTGTGAGTCATCGACTGAACTCTGACCCTCGATGCCTGCAGCGTCAGCACTGCTTGGTGTATTCGTTCCAGTGGCGTCGGAATCTGCTTCATCTGCGCCGTCTACCAGGTCGGCCTCTTCCACTCGAGCGAGACCTACCAGGCTTTCATCGCTGGCCAGATTAATCAGTCGCACGCCTTGCGTATTACGACCCTGGGTCGATACCTCTTCGCCACGAATTCTCACTAATGTGCCCTGGTCGCTGATCAGAATCACTTCATCACCGTTATAGATCTGAATGACACCGACAACTGGCCCATTACGCTCACTGACTTTCATGCAGATGACACCCTGACCACCGCGACCGATGACAGAATAGTCTTCGAGGCTGGAGCGTTTGCCGTAACCATTTTCACTGGCGATCAATAATTCCGCATCAGGCTGCGGGATAATCAGCGCGATCAAGGTTTGTTCTTGCCGCAGCTTAACCCCACGTACTCCGCGCGCGGTACGCCCCATGGCCCGAACGTTCGCCTCATTGAAGCGAATCGCCTTACCGCCGCTGGTGAACAGCATGACATCCGAGTCACCTTGGGTGATGGAAGCGCCAACCAAGGTATTGTCTTCATCAAGTTCGATCGCAATTAGCCCGGACGATCGCCGTCTGGCGAACTCCATCAGCGGGGTTTTCTTGACCGTGCCGTTTGCCGTTGCCATGAAAATAAACTGATCATCACGATATTCTCTGACGGGCAGCATCGTGGTGATTCGCTCGTCCGGACCCAATGGCAGAATGTTGACCAGCGGCCGCCCACGGGCAGCGCGACTGGCGACAGGAATTTCAAACACCCTTAACCAGTAAACTTTACCCTTGTTGGTAAAGCACAAAATCGTATCGTGAGTACTCGCCACCATCAGGTGTTCAATAAAGTCCTCATCCTTCACCGCACTGGCGGAGCGTCCACGACCACCGCGACGCTGGGCCTGATAGTCCGTGATCGGCTGGGTCTTGGCGTAGCCAGAGTTTGACAAGGTCACTACCATGTCTTGCTCAGTGATCAGATCTTCTGTGGTGAGGTCTTCTTGCGTACCAATAATTTCCGTACGTCGCTCATCACCATACTCTTCTCGAATCTCAGTCAACTCTTCGCGAATGATCTCCATCAGACGCTCTGGTTGGGCCAGGATAATCAACAGTTCTGAGATAGTACTGACAATTTCTTCGTATTCAGACAACAAGCGCTGTTGTTCCAGCCCAGTCAGTCGGTTTAAACGCATTTCGAGAATTGACTGCGCCTGATCGGGCGACAAAAAGTAGTCGCCGTTTTCTTTCAACCCATAACGGGCATCCAACTCATCGGGACGAGCAGCGTCTGGGCCGGCGCGCTCGAGCATCTTTTGAAC
>JABMOJ010000572.1 GCA_013204195.1 SAR86 cluster bacterium | reverse complement strand
ATTAAGCGTTGACAGATCGTAGCGGCAGCGCAGTTGATTGGCACCCAGATTAGTTTCCGAACAATCCCAGCCAGGGGCGGTGATATCGCCCATGCTGTCGATACTGATACCGCTCGGCAAGTCGTCGTAGACATGAATGTAACCTGTCGCAGAACCTGTGGCGAATGCACCGGTCCCGGTACCGTCGCCATTGTTTTTAACACTGATGGCATATTGCGCGGTGTTGGTGCTGTTTGCCGGGAAGCCGCCAATTGAGTTCAGAAAGACTTCAATATCGGCGATTGCCTTGTTTTCTATGCGAATGACTTCAGCCGTGAGCACCACCCCATCCTGGGCAGCTTCATAGTGTGTGGTGACTTCATAAGCATTTTCTGCTTCTGGCTTTGACAGATACTCGTCGATTGTGTAGGTGTCGATATCAAGACCATACTCAATGAGTGTTGGTGTGTTGAGCCGTGACACCGTGTTGTTAAATTGATTGTTGAAAGGGTTGCTGTTGTTCTCGAGTGAATCGCCCAGTGTGCCCAGAACTCCGTCATCAGGTACCTCAATATAAAAGGCCTCATCCCAGCCGCCGGCGCCATCGGACGTGCCGTCAAGGGTTGAGTCACCCTCGTAAGACAGATGGGTCATCTTGCCGACAGCATTGTCTGCGATCACAAAATTTCGTGGCTGCAGCGCCAGCCGCTCGTATTGAAAAAACTGAAAGCCATCAAACAGGTTAATCACATGAATGCTGGTTTCACCTGGGTCTTCATAAATCACGACGATCCCAAAGGCAGCAAGGCAGGTTTCGTTATTGCGGTTGGCATCAAAATGGGCGGGCAATATTTTCAGTTCGTTGTTGCCGCTGACGAGCAGGCTTTTGACGTCCCGTTTAATGCCGTAATAAGGCGAGCCGGCTATTGCAGCCTCTTCAAAATTTTCTTCGCCAAATCCTGTGGTGGTGCCAATGGGTGAGTTATTAAACGTCATGCCGTTGACCAGATTGGTGGCGAGGGTGCCAGAGGCGCCAAAATACAAAAATGCGTCTCGGACAATGGCGCCCGGCGGTAAATTGATACTAGCGCTGCGTGCCAGTGGGTTGTAAAAACTGCAGCTGGAAGCGCCGCCGGTGTTGTTTTGGTCTCTGAAACTTTTGCCGGTGGCGATATAGTTAATTTTGCCCGAGTAAGTCTTACGTAGATCAACGTCGGTAGCGGCGTTAGCTATCAACGCTGGCATCAGCCACAACAGTACTAGGATCAGAAGGTGCAGGGCCACAACTGCGCGGTGGATCCGCAGGGGGTCAACCGTAGATCGGTTGAGACAGGATGAGTGCTTGGGTGATTGCATCGATTCAGATGACAATGAGTAGGAACCTGGAAGTGGATAAGTTGTATTTTAATGATTCGGGTAGCGCCGAAATAGGTGGTTATCGTGGTTTTATGTGATTGATTTGTAAGTCAAATCAATTGTTTGAATGCTAGCCTGCCAGGATTGTCGTTTACTTTGCAGTGCCGCTTGAGACTTGTCCGACCAGCGGTGACTTTATCGTGATAAAGAGGTTGGTGGCGTGAATTCAGGACCAGACCTTCGGTTGCGTGGGGCGGGGGGCAGCTCGAGTCGTCGATGTTGCACGCCATCAGGGTCATCGCGATGGTACGTCCGATCGTGGTGCCTCTAGTAAATTAATGCCAGGGCCGAGTACAGAGACCCGCTGAGATGTCGGCATATTAGCGGCATATTTACCCGGGCACTTTACTCCGACACTTTACTCTGACACTTTACTCTGACGCCGGAAGCTGCGATTCTGGCGCGGGGCTCTGTCCACACATTCGAGCAGATAACGCGTGTGTTGACGTTGAGATATACACCTTTGGGTGCATTGGGTGAACCACGCCTGATTTAGGCAGATAGATAATATTTTCAATCAAGGAATCGTTAATGAGAGATGAAACAAAATTGATCCATGCGGGCTACACCACTGACCCAACCACCAAGTCAGTGGCAGTACCTATCTATCAGACCGTGGCTTATGAATTTGATAGCGCTCAACATGGAGCTGATCTTTTTGATCTTGCGGTACCGGGTAACATTTATACGCGCATCATGAATCCGACGAATGACGTTCTCGAGCAACGAGTGGCGCAACTAGAGGGCGGGGTGGGTGCTCTGGTTGTCAGTGCCGGAAGTGCAGCAATCACGTACGCGATCAGCAATATTACCCAGATGGGCACCAACATTGTCGCCACTCCTCAGCTGTATGGTGGCACCTACACCTTGTTTGCCCATATGTTGCCGAACCAAGGTGTTACGGTAAAATTTGCAGCCAGTGACAGTGCGGCTGACATAGAGGCGCAGATTGATGAAAACACCCGTGGCGTGTTCTGTGAATCCATTGGCAACCCGGCTGGCAATATCGTCGATCTAGAGGCTGTCGCCCAAGTTGCCCATAAGCATGGCGTCCCCTTGATTGTAGACAACACGGTTGCCACGCCGATGCTGACTAAACCGTTTCTCTACGGCGCTGATATTGTTGTGCATTCCTTGACCAAGTATATGGGTGGTCACGGTAATTCTTTGGGCGGTATTATTGTTGATTCTGGGGGCTTTCCTTGGGCCGAGTACGGTGACAAGTTTCCGATGATGGTTAATCCTGAGCCCTCCTATCATGGTGTGGTTTACACCGAGGCCTTTGGTCCTGCCGCGTTTATTGGCCGAGCCAGAACCGTTGCGCTGCGCAATACCGGTGCGACGCTATCGCCATTTAATGCCTTTCTATTACTTCAGGGTCTCGAGACACTGGCGCTACGAATGGAGCGTCATTGCGAAAATGCGCTGTTAGTGGCCGACCACCTGCAGTCTCACGATGAGGTTGCGTCGGTTAGTTATGCTGGATTGGCAAGTCACCCCCACCATGAGTTGGCGCAGAAGTACTGTTCAGGAACACCGGCTTCGTTGTTGACCTTTGAAATCAAGGGCGGCTATGAATCTGCGGTTAAGTTCTATGACAAGCTCAACCTGATTAAGCGCTTAGTGAATATTGGCGATGCCAAATCATTGGCGTGCCATCCAGCATCAACCACACATCGGCAGATGAGTGCTGAGGAGCAGGCGCGTGCTGGCGTAACCCCCGGGATGATCCGCTTGAGTATCGGCATCGAACACATTGAGGATATTCTCAGCGATATCAATCAGGCCCTAGCCAACTAGCATTTTGGGGTCGGGGTAAGAATTTCGGGGTCGGCATAAAATGCCGGGGTCACCACCCCAAGCCTGCCCGGCACATTACGCCGACCTCAAACCTGGGAGTCGCTCTTCGCGGGGCGCCTAAAGCAACAATAGAAATGCCTTTGAGCACTACCAGTACCAGTACCAGTGCCCCCATGATTCGTCGCTAGATCTGCGCAAAGGTTGATTCAAGTCAGTTTGTTGGTAGCCCGCCTCGCTAAGATGCGCGAACAATTAATCAAAGGGGGGATAGGCAATTGAAAATCAAACAAATGACGTTGGTAACTGTGCTTTCTGTCGCTGCAGGGTCTGTCTTTGCCGGTGATTGGTATGCGCTGGGGTCCTTTGGGCAATCAAAGGTTGATGGTAACGCCGCGAGTGAGGTTAACGCTGAACTTATCGATGCGGGTGTGACTGGCCTATCATCTTCTTTTGATGACAAGGACACGAGCTATAAATTGCAGTTAGGTTATAGTTTTACCCCAAACTTTGCGGTGGAGGGTGGTTATATCGACCTGGGAAAATTCCAATACAGCGCGGCTTTCACAGGCCCCGCGGTTGGTAGTGCCGTCGCGGAAGTGAAAGCAGCCGGCATTAATTTAGGGGCTGTCGCGAGCTATCCGATGAATGATCAGTTCGAGATATTCGGTAAGCTCGGCATTATTAATGCGAAAGTAGAAGCCAGTGTCGCAGCCTCAGATAGTGGTGTTACGATCAGCGAAAATGTGAGTGCGACCAAAACGAAAAGCTACTTGGGTGTGGGTGCGGCCTATAATTTCAACGAGCAGTTGGGTCTGCATCTCGCTTGGGAGCGCTTCAACAAGTTGGGTGATGAAGACAAAACCGGTGAAAGCGATGTTGATCTAGTCTCACTCGGTCTGAAGTATAACTTCTAAGGGGTTGTAGTTAAGGATGGGACCAGCATTCGCAGCGACGGGTGCTGAAACCATTGAATGTTATAGTCCTTGTTATTGCCGCTAAAAAAATAAGGGGTCTACGTAAAGTGCCAGGATAGTGATCCATGCACTTTACTCTGACACTTTACCCCGACACTTTACTCCCGCACTTTACTCCGACCGCAAGACTGCTATAGTGATTTCCATGCAAAATATCGATACGCAATTTACCTT
>JABMOJ010000571.1 GCA_013204195.1 SAR86 cluster bacterium | reverse complement strand
GCCTTCGGCATAGTAATTTTCATAGGCGACATCAAAATTGTTTGACTCTAACGGCTCCAAGCTGGGGTTACCCGAGTTTGCCTGAGCGTTCTCACCAAATTGACGTGTAGTGAACGCTAACACGGATCGCAGATCATTAATGCCCGCTCGAGCAATACTCTTGCTGGCTGAGGCGCGCACAACTCCGGTTTCACTAACACCCAAACTTAAACTCAGATTAGGCAGCACATAAGAATTTGTCGCCGAAATTGGCACAGGCACGACACCCTCATACAGCACCTTAAACCCATCTACTGACCAAGCTATGGCACTGGCGATTTGGCTTAAGGCAGTGGAGGTTGTTTTAGCATCTTCGTAACGTGCGCCAGCTGATACATTGAGCGGCATACCATTGAGCTCGCTTTCGAAGTAAAACTGCGCATAAAGCGCGGTCAATTCTTCCTCAACCGTACCATCAACGTCGGTCGGGCCTGCGCTCAATAGACACCGATCGTTACCACGTTGACCTGTCGCCAGATCGGTAAATCCCGTTCCCGCCGCATCACTCACAATCTCGCAGTTGGCATAGTTGACATTCCAAAAATCGGTCAAGCCAGGACCAAATCCCGCTCGCGAAAACGCCGCGGCGGCGGCAGGCACGTCGATGGCCAGATAGTAATTTTCCGGGTTAGTACTGCCTTCATCCATAAAGCCGGCTAGCGATGTTTTAGTGAAGATGGCGTCATCAAATTGGCCATAATTCAAGACTGTCGACGTGCCGTCGTTACCTGCACCCTGAACAATGAAGTTACTCGCTCGGGTATCTCGAATCTCCTGCTCCATTCTGGAAATGCCAAATTCTATGGACTTCAAGGAATCGTTAAACAATCCATCCCGGTTCTCCCACTTACCATCTACCTGGAACTGTTGAAGTTCGTTACGTTTTCTCTGCAGATTAAAGGTGCCGTTGGTCGAGCCTAAATCCGCCGCCTCAATTTCATCGTACCCGGGAATAATGCTACCGGTGTTATCAATATTAACCACATCGTAGTCGTATGTAGGTATGCCTGAAGGCCTAAAACTTACATCGACACGGTTGATTCGTGCTGCCGGGCCGCCAGCCACATTGAAGTAACCACCCCAGTTTCCATTAATAAAGGAAATACTATTATCCAGACCTGTGCCTATCTTCTCAGCAGACGAGTCGTGGAAGTCGAAAACCATTACTAGGGCATCACTGGCTTGCCATTCGACATTGAAACCCGTTGACTTGTTGGTGCTATCTTCATAACCCCAGGTCGCAGAATGGGTGTAGGTCGGAAAGGCAAAAATATCCGGATTAGAAGAGTAGACAGAATCCGTAATCACACCGCGACTATTAGCCACACCTTCTGACATATTAAATCCACCAAGGTAGGTGCCGAATTGATTGCCTTCGGTCGTGAATTCCTTAGCTGAATAGGTGTAATCGAGGGTTGCTCGAATCTTGTCAGTGACATCTAATTGCAGCGTGCCACGGGCGTTATCCCGTGTACGCTCATTGTCTTTGACTTGAAAACCGACTTTTTCAGGAAAAAACAGCGCGCCATCAGCACGTTGATTGGCCGTCGCATCAATGGTCGCGCCATCTATTCGTCCGGGTATATCCGTGGTATTAAACCAGCTCGTTTCCTGCAGTCCTTCTTCACGGTTATTTCTTACCTGATGAGAACCTGACAAGGATAAACCGAGGCGGTTATCTAGGAATGTATTGGTAACAAAGAAATCAACCTCGGGCGTTACACCATCTTCCGTATCGGTCGAATCAACGACGCCGCCAACGCTGAACGAGCCTTTAAAGCCCGGCGCACTCAGGGGGTTGGCTGTCACTATGTTAATGGTGGAACCAATGCCGCCCGTCGGCAGTTGTGCGGTCGGCGTCTTAAAGACTTGCACTGACTCAAAACCATGTGCCGATATGTCGTTAAAATCGTAGGATCGACCACCGTTGTAAACGCCAGGCACTGTCGGCATTTGACGGCCATTGAGTGTTACCAGATTGAATTCAGGTCCGAACCCACGCACTGCAACCTTGGATCCCTCGATATTATTTCGGTCGATAGCAACGCCAACCAAGCGCGACAGCGCTTCTGCCAGGTTACCGTCTGGGAATTTACCCATGTCTTCCGCGACAATCGCGTCAACGATACCGTTATAGTTTCTTTTATAGTCTGCTGCTTTGGTCAGGCCCGATCGGATACCCGTAACAACCACTTCCTCAAGAACAGCCTTTTCTGCCGAATTGGCACTATTGGCGGTGCTTTGAGTGGCAACCGGCGCTGCTTCCTGCGCCCAGCTTTGTGAAACGGCACCGACCAGCACTAAAGCGACCTTGCTGGAGAACAAATTGTTTTTAAAAATCATCAGACCCCCCTCCTTATAAAGGAGTTTTTTGTCTATACACGAGTTCAGGTTTTTATATTTATGGTCAGGTAGCGATCAATAGATCTCGCACTGCGCCGATCTTATACAGCATTTTTTTCTGACGCTGTTCGCATTTGCGCCAAGTGGGACTACGGCTACGATGAAATGGTCACATGGCTGAAACTCACTATTTGCCCCGCAAGCGAACAACCTAGCAAATCACACCATAGTCTGCGCCTCAGTCGGGTTTGCGGCAGCAGCTAACCCTAATTCCCACCTGACAATCGACCGTTTCAAACGTTTTTAGCTCAGGGGCGATAGGGGCGAGCATCGAAAGCCTTACCTCTTAGTCGTTATTTTCGCAGCGAGGCCAATTAAAGCTGCGTTAATAAGCTATTCAAAACCTATGGATGAGCTACTGTTGTGCAAGAAAATTCTTGATAGCATCGCGGTAGTTTCGGCTAACCTTCAGCCTCTCATCGCAGTCTAAATGCAGGGTATATTCGCCTTTTTTTTGCGCAATCACTTCGTCAATACGATCGAGATTCACCACCGTAGAGCGGTGGATGCGCTTGAACTTATCCGGGTCTAAGCGCGACATGAGAGACTTTAAGGTACTGCGCATGACATGGGTCACGCCTTTGACATGCACACACATGTAGTCACCCGCGGCATCAACCCAATCAATATCCTTTGCGTCAATCAACACAGTGCTGTCCTGATCTTTTATAGCTATTTTAGTGTCCGAAACCCATTGTCCGTCAGCGCCGGACAATTCATCTATAGAGCCTAGGCTGGCGTTGAATTTTTTGGCAATTTCATCGATGGCACCAATTAAGGACAGCTTCTGATGGCCAAGATCACCATCAACCTGAAAGCGGTCACAAGCGCGTTGTACCGCACGTAACAACCGCGTTTCGTCTACGGGCTTCAGCAAATAATCGACGGCGTGCAGATCAAATG
>JABMOJ010000570.1 GCA_013204195.1 SAR86 cluster bacterium | reverse complement strand
GTGCTCGACGACTTGACCGCCGGCAGCTCCACCCTGGTTTTATTTGACACCCGCGGCGCCGAGGAATTTGCTGTCAGTCACTTAACCGGCGCCATTCGGCTAGATCCCGAGACTACAGCCGAGGCGTTTTTTGCGGCCTATGCACCCTTACTGAAAACTAAACAAGCGGTGTTCTATTGCTCCGTCGGGCGCCGCTCAACGGCCTTGGCATTGGCCATCGCCCGCCAGATTCGCCCACTGAACCCCATCAAACCACCCGCCAATATGATCGGCGGAATCTTTCGCTGGCACAACGAGTCAAAACCACTGGTTAATGCCAACGGCACAACGGACAAGGTCCATCCCTACAACTGGTACTGGAAGCGCCTACTCAAGTACCCAGACAAAGCGGCGAATAAACCCTAATCAGGCATTAACGCCCTGTGTATTGTGGCGGCCGCTTCTCCAGAAATGCACGCATGCCTTCTTTTGCGTCGCTGGTGCGCGAGCACATGAGCTGATTTCGGTTTTCGATCGCCATGGTCGCTTCCAGGCCCGCCGCATCAATGGCGATGTTCAAACCCTCCTTGGTAAGGCGCAAGCCCATCGGCGAAGTGGCGAGCATATCGTCAATATAGGACTGAGCGGCCGCATCCAATTGATCATCAGGCACAACCTCGGAGACCAGGTTGGTGCGCAAGGCCCTTTCGGCATTGATAAAACGCCCCGTCAACATGAGCTCGGAAGCGACAGAGGTACCCACCAGGCGCGGCAGAAAATAGCTGGAACCCATATCGCAGGCCGACAAGCCCAACCGAATAAAGGCCGCATTCATACGGGCTGATTCGCCGGCAATTCGAATATCCGAGGCCAGCACAAAGGAAAACCCACCACCACAAGCCGCGCCCTGAACCAGCGAGATAATCGGCTGTGGACAGCGTCGCATGCGGATATACACCTCGGCGAGATAGCCTTGAAAACCCATGCCGCCACTGAACGGCGCCTCAAAGTTGCCTGACTGGGAAGCCTTGATATCTAAACCGGCACAGAACGCGCGACCCGCACCCTTCATCACTACAATGCGGGTTTCAGGGTCCTCGCTCAGACCACCAAAATAGTCTCGCAACTCGGTGACCATCGGCGTATTAATGGCATTCAGCGACTCCGGGCGATTCAGTGTCAGCCAATCAACCTGGCCTTTCTTTTCGATACTGATGGTTTCATAGTGACTCAATGGATCATTCCTCTTAGGTATAAATTATTTAGTTCGACGGGCCGGTCTACCTTGGCCGCTACCATTGAATCGTGGCCGGAAAGAACTCGGCTATCAGGGTTTGGTAATAGTCTTTCAGCTGCTCGATATCTGGCGGCGCATGCCCCTTGGAGTAAAGATCAAAAGGCTGAAACAGTTTGACCCATTGAAACAGCTCGCGGTCTTGAGCATTCATCAAATAATCATAGGCGCCGGCGGAATGCGCGCTGTAGAAACTGTGGTAGCGGATAATATATTGGGCTTCAAGGGGCAGGTAGGCGCGAGTCACTCGGTAAAGATATTCATCGTGACCGAAGGACATTGTCACCTCGTCTAAACCACATTCGGGGGCATAGATGCCGAACTGGCCTTGATAGTCGGGATTCATTTGATCCGGGTTTGCCGCAAAAAAATCGGCATACACGATATCGGCTGAAAATTCACAACCCAGCGGAAAGGTATCGCCCACGACCGCCCATTGAGGCTCGCCATGCAAACACAGGATTTTACCCAGATCGTGAATCAAACCGGTGAGTTGAAACCAGCGTGGATGACCGGCCTGACGAATGGCCTCGGCGGTCTGCAACAGATGCTGAATTTGCGACAGGCTCGTATCGGGATCACTGTCATCGACGAGGGTATTGAGCAGTTCACAGGCTTGCCAAATACCCATGCGAGCCAGACTCAAGGCGCCATATTGTTCGATCTTCGCGCGCGCAAATGCCAGGGTCTGGTATTTGTGGTTCAGCCGATAAAACTCGGCAACAGGATCAGCGCCCTGCATCGATTCACGGCTACTGTAATCTCTGAACTGATCTTCGTCTTGGGTGCCGGTCATTTCGCGCTTGCCTGTTTGCGGTTAAGCAGAATTAACCACCTATAAATCTCTGGGTCAATGCTTCGCCATTAAACACGGATTCCACAGACAACTTTTACCGATTTTTACCGAATTTTACCCTAGACTCTCAGTCCATCCACAGTACACTCGTGTCTTCACTCTACATCTGGGAGCCCCGATGACCGAGACCGAAAGCACATTCACGGCGCTGGAATATAACGCGGCTATGGCAGCGTATCAGCGCCAGGGCGAAGCGCTACGCGACAGAATCGGCAATCGCGGGCCCTTGTTACTCGACGCGCACGGTAAGCTGCATCCCGACATACTGGCGGCCTATTGGCAGCACGGCTTCTATGTTTTCGACAACGTGATTGCTGATGATGAGATTGCCGCCCTGCGCGCCGACATCGACTTTTTGCTTGACCATGCACCCACGGGCCGTGGCGCGCAGTTAGACAACCAAGGCCGGCCCGCGTTTGGCACCGAGTTCAAACAAAATCCCTACTCCTTCGTTAAACCGCTATCAGATCCTTGGGGCGGTACCGACTTACTGGGCGGCCGCCACCCAACCCGCATGCGTGAACCGAGCGCCGCCGCCGATGCACCCAAAGAAGTGGTGCATATCATGGGGGGTATGTGCCAAACCATGCCGTCGGGATTGCGCTTGTATGGTCATCCCGACTTGCTCACCATTGCCGAGGGCATTAATGGCGCAGATTTTGTCCCTTATAATGATGCCACCTTCGTCAAGCTGCCCGGCCTTGGGGGTTCGGTTTCCTGGCATCAAGATGGCGTCACCCATTGGGATTCGCCGAACTGGGACGAAGGCATCCACGGCTTCAACTTCCAGGTGCAGTTGTACCCCAGCACCATCGCCAACTGTCTGTGGGTGATGCCAGGCACCCACAAGTTGGGCCGAGTCGATATCAAGGCTTTAGTGGCCGAGCATCACGGATCTGACCAGTTACCCGGCGCTGTGCCGCTGACCTGCAAGGCCGGCGACGTCACCATTGTTAACCGACAAATGCTCCACGGGTCCTTCGCTAACACCTCTGCAGATATTCGAGTCTCTATGACATTTGGCTTTCATCGACGGCGATCGGTGCTCGGCGCCCGCGGTGCGCTGACCCAGAAGTCCAATGAGATCTACGATGAGCAACGTATTTTTCAGCGATCCAGCGTGATCACCGTTGCCATAGATGCTCGCGCCCAACATTACCCAGCAGCGCGACGTTATCAGTATCAGCCTTTTATTGGCCTGGAAGACGAGTACCGGTATAGCAATGCCATGTTCGAGCAAGTCATTCGTGACTACAATTTGAAGGATTTATCGATCTGATAACATGGGTCGGCGGGGATTTTGATCTGGCCGGCCCATGGCTGGCTTGCACGCGCTACATCCAACCAAGGAATTCATCAACATCTCCACTTAGCGATAAACTCGAGAGGAACATTCCATGAAAACAGCGATTATTATTGGCGTTGGACCCTTTGAAGGCGTCGGCGGCTACCTCTGCGACTATGCCGCCAAACTGGGTTTGCATGTTATCGCGGCTGGCCGCACGCAGGCCAAGCTCGATGCTGTGGTCAGCCAGGTGAAAGCGAACGGTGGCCAGGCCACCGCGATAGTCTGCGACGCCGCGGTAGAGGCCGAAGTGATCAATCTGATTCGCCAGGCCGAGGCTATCGGTCCCGTTGACCTTGCGGTTTACAACGCCGGCAACAACTTCAACGGTGATTTCCTCACCATGGAAGCTGAGTTTTTCGAGAAATGCTGGCGGGTCTGCACCCTCGGTGGTTTTTTGTTTGCTCGAGAAACCCTCAAAGTCATGCAAGATCGCCAGGAAGGTACTTTGCTGTTTACCGGCGCCAGCGCGTCGATGCGCGGCAAACCTCGATTTGCGCCGTTCACCGCTGCGAAAGCCGGGTTGCGCGCCATGGCCCAAAGTCTGGCGAGGGAATTTCAGCCCCAGGGCATTCATGTTGCCCATGTGGTGATTGATGGCGGCATTGCCGGTGAAAAAATCATTAAGGGTGTGCCACAATTCGCTGAGCGCGCCGGTGAAGACGGCCTGGTGAGCCTGCACGGTATCGCTCAGGCCTATATGTATCTTTACCAACAGCCCAAAACGGCCTGGAGTCATGAACTAGATCTGCGGACCTTCAAAGAAAATTTCTAAGAGCCCTTGAGCGCTCGGTGGATTCAACACCACCGGCGCACATCAACAGCCTCTCAACCCTGCCAGCAATGCTGGAAGCAATACCGGCATTATCCTATTGCGGATTTTCGGCCACTAGAAAACCTCGCCCCAGAATATGGTCAGAGATTTTTTCCGCCATCATAATCACCGGCGCATTGGTATTGCCGCCAATCAGCGTCGGCATCAATGATGCATCAACCACACGCAAGCCCTCCAGACCATGCACCTGACCATGCTCGTTAGTTACCGCCATGGCATCACTGCCCATCTTACAGGTTCCAACGGGATGGTAGAGGGTCTCCGCCGTCGCCTTAATCCACTCGTCTAATTGAGCATCATCATCAATATCAACTTCTGGGCCCGGCTTGAGCTGCCGGCCGCGATAATCATCAAAGGCCTTTTGCATAAAGACTCGTCGCGTCTCTCGAAACCCATTGCGCAGATCAACGATATCTTGTGCCGCCGACAAGTAGTTCGGGTGCAGTGCCGGCGCGTCCGCAGGGTCGGCACTCTTTAGGGTCAAATAGCCCCGACTCTCGGGCCGACAACCATAGACGATACTCGAGAAACCATGCTCCGGCGTGATACCTGCCCGTCCATGCGTATCGGCCATCGCCGCCGACACATAGTGTAATTGCATATCCGGCAAGGCCTTATCGGGGTGCGACTTAATAAAGGCGCCACCAGCGGTAGGTGGGTAGGATGCATCTCCCGTGCCCCACAGCAGATACTTAATCCCAGCCAGGGCGGTACGCCACCACACCGCTGAACGATGCAATGTGATTGGCTGCGTACAGGCAAACTGACTGACAACACCCAGATGATCCTGCAGGTTTTGTCCCACACCCGGCAAGTCATGCACCATCGCTATGCCATGAGGCGTAATATCTGCAGGCGCACCCACACCACTGCGCAGCAGAATCTGGGGTGAGTTCAGCGTGCCCGCAGAAAGAATGACTTCATTGTTAGCCCTGGCCACCCGCTTTTCTCCCGCCACCAGATATTCGACGCCGACAGCTTTTTTGCCCTCAAAAATGACACGGTCGACGGTGACATTCTCTTGAGTCTCCAGATTCGGTCGATCAAGGACCGGATGTAAATAGGCACCCGCCGCACTGTTTCGCTTTGAACCTTTGATCGTATGTTCATAGCGGGAGAAACCTTCCTGCTGCCGACCATTGAAGTCCTCGGTGAGGGGAAATCCTGCTTGAGCACCACCTTCCACGAATTTATCCAGCAATATGTCATCGGTACGGTCGGACTTTTTGACGTGCAACGGACCTGCATGACCATGATATTGCTGATCACCCTCACCAGAGAAATTCTCGGCACGTTTAAAATAGGGCAACACACTCTCATAAGACCAGCTGGTATTACCCAGCTGACTCCAGTGATCGTAGTCCCAGGCATTACCCCGAATGTAAACCATCGCATTAATGGCAGACGATCCACCCCAACCTCGACCACGGGGCCAGTATAGATTGCGGTTATTCAGGTTTGGCTCGGCTTCTGTTTCAAATCCGTAATTGTGATCATTCGCCTCGGGGACCAGTTTGGCAAAACCCGCGGGCATATGGATAAAGGTATTGTTGTCGCGGCCACCCGCCTCCAGCAACAGAACGGAATGGGCGCCATCTTCAGAAAGACGGTTGGCGAGCACACAGCCGGCACTACCGGCTCCGATAATAATATAGTCTGTTTGTTTCACTGGAATCAGCCTTTGGGAAATTTCGCCAGAGTATACTGCAATGTTGCTTATCTTGCCGCCGACGGGTTATCTTGCGCATCGCGACGCACCCCGGCCAACCGCGGCAGCATACAGACTGGGATACAAGGCAACCGTAACTCAAATTATTGGGTTTTGCAGGGCAACCGTTCTAGAATGCCGCGCGCATCACAACCTTGATACTACACGGCGTAAGGCTTTCTACCCTTTGCTCAACAATGGAAACAGACCTGTGTCCAAAATAAAAACCATGTTCCTGACAACCCTGAGCCTACTGGTTGCCGCCAGCCTCCAGGCGGCCTCACCCTCGGCCGACGATCTAGCCTTTAGAGCGGTCTATAAAGAGTTGGTTGAAATTAACACCACCCTGTCAGGGGGCAGTTGTACTGTTGCCGCCCATGCCATGGCGGACCAGCTCAGGGCTTCAGGCATCAATGATGCTGACATCCACATTATTGTTGCCCCAGAATGGCCGGAACAGGGCAATCTGGTGGCCACCTTGCATGGCAGCTCGCCGGATAACGAGTCCATTCTGCTGCTCGCCCACATTGACGTGGTGGAAGCCAATCGGGCTGACTGGGAGCGAGACCCCTTCACCCTCATCGAGGAAGACGGTTATTTTTTCGGCCGCGGCACCGCTGACGACAAATCCATGGCAGCCATTTTTGTTGACGTCATGAAAGGCCTGAGCGAGTCGAAATTTCCCTTGAGTCGCAACGTCAAACTGGCATTAACCTGTGGTGAAGAAACACCGAATACATTTAACGGCGCCAGCTATCTGATACAGCATCACCGCGAACTGATCGACGCCAGCTTCGCCCTTAACGAGGGTGGTGGCGGTCGACTCGACAGCGCCGGCAAGCCAATGTACAACGGCATACAAGCGGGCGAAAAGCTCTACCAAGATTATCAGCTCGAAGTGCGCAACCCCGGCGGTCACTCTTCCAGACCCCGTGCCGACAACGCGATTTACCAATTAGTCGCCGCACTTGAACGGGTCTCACAACACGCCTTTCCAATCGAATTCAACAGCACGACCCGCGGCTTCTTCGCGCGAATGGCCAAGCTCACCGCCGAGCCGCAGGTCGCCACAGATATGATCGAGATTCTGACCACGCCGCCGAACCCCGAAGCTCTGGCCCGCATGACAAACATACCGGGCTACAACTCCATACTGCATACCACCTTCGTTACAACCCTGGTGACCGCCTGCCACGCCAAGAATGCGCTACCACAACGGGCCAGTGCAAACGTCAACTGCAGAATAT
>JABMOJ010000569.1 GCA_013204195.1 SAR86 cluster bacterium | reverse complement strand
GCCTGGACCAATACACCGCCGGACTGCTGGTCATCGCCCATGGCAAGGGCACCGCTGCGCAATTGGCCCTGCAGTTCGCCAGCCGAAAAGTGATAAAACAATATATGGCCGTGGTCCAGGGGGTCATGGAAGCACCCTGCGCGATCGATCAGCCCTTGGATGAGCGTACCGCGATGTCGTCCGTGACGCCGCTGGCCAACAATGGCCGGCAGACATTAGTCCAGGTAGACATTCAAACGGGTCGAAAACATCAGATACGGCGTCACCTAATGCATGTAGGACATCCCTTAGCCGGCGACCGCTTATACGGCAACGATGCCTCCGTGCCTTTACAGCTGCTGGCATGGCATCTGGCGTTCGATTGTCCAGCGACCGGCGAGCCTCAGGTGTTTCGTCTCAACGCAGACCAACAGCTACGCCTGACCCAACCTGGCGATCTTGGGTAATAGCGGGGTCTGAGTGAAGTGCCGGAATGAAGTGCCGGAATGAAGTGCCGGAGTAAAATGCCAGCGGGATCAGCCTGAAACGCCAGATTCAATATCGCTATAGTTAACCTGCTTTTCTATCGTGGCTGGCTATCGAGAATTTACCCTCGCCTTGTCACGGAACACACGATTCATCAGCCACTGACTTGATGACGTTACACCTTGGCTAACCTGCAGTAACGATGTCTACATTCAAATTCAAATTCAAATTCAAATTCAAATTCAACCTCAGCGTCTTAGGTATCGTTCGCGAGTCGATCTGCTGCGGTTTTATATTTGCCCGTCGCGGGGATATGGGCACCGACTTTCGCCAGACCAAATCGTGGCATATTGTTGTACACGCATTCGTACTGGCCCTTTTGGGATAAATACGTCTCATGCCAAATGCCAACATCGCCGTTACTGCCGATGCTTTGGTTGAATGCGGCCCAGGCTGGCAAGTGTGCAGCGGTTTTACTCGTCGCGTAATCTGCAAGCAGTTCCGCCGAACGCCAATATTGAACCATTATGGTTGTTCGACCGAACCATGATTCATAACTCATAAACCCAAGCTCTGGATGTTGATGAAGCTCATTGAGCATTTTTGTCATCGCCCTGACAACGGGCAACCATTTGTGTATTTTCCAAATATTATTGATGCGCAAGCCAATTAAAAAAACGACGAACTCGCCTTCTACATCTGCCGTCATTTTTGCTTGGATGGTTTCAGTCATGTGCAAATCGCTCATGTTCGATCATGATACCGAATCCACTTCGGCAATCTATTTGTCGTGATGCAGCTCGCCACCCGTAGACTCATGCTCCAGCAAATTGACGCCACAAAATGGGCAATAGCTGATTGAAATCATACTGTGATAAGTCACTTCATCGACATACTCTGCCTCGCCCAATTCAACCTCTTGTTCATCTGCATAATGCAGGCAGTGTAACTGCCACTCGTCTAAGGTTTCTTCAAAGCTTGTTAAACAGTGGATGACTCTATCAAATTTTGGAAAGTCATTTTCAAGGCATGCATGCTCCTTGCTATATTCACAATCAGTACTTTCGCCGAGCTCGACTAGGTTCATATTAGCGGTATCCGTATTGGTGTGTTGCGCCCCGCGTCTGAGCGAGCCAGTAAAATAATTAACCGATTCCGCATCAGCCACCAGGGGGGTGCGTGGCTTTTGCCGAGAATACTGCGATGTAATAGTGGCACCAGTATACCCTTAAAGACCCCATCAATCTTAACGTCAATCTTATCGTCAATCTTATCGTCAATACGGCACCTCAGCATTGTTCCGGCGGCGCCTGTCGCGCCGTCAGGTTTATACCGAATTTTAGCGAGCCCCTGCTAAACAGTAGGGGCGATTACACCCTAGAATTCCACACCGGAAAACCGTCTTTACAGCCTAAATCATAGGATTTATTCGCTAATCCTGTATCATCAGCCCACCAGACAATGACCTGACAATCACCAGTGGAACGTTTTAATGTGGCTGAATAGTAAGCTCGCAATCGATTCAGTAATAGACACTTACCGAACGTCTTTGCTGAGCTCGTCACCCAAATATATCGTGATTGATGGCCTATTTGATCCAGCCAAGCTCGATGACGTGCTAAGCGTTCTTCAACAATCTCGTTATTGGCAATCTCAACAGCATACTTATGCGGCCCTCTATGTTGATAACGCCGAATGGCAAAAAACCAGCAGTGATCAACGCTTTGTACAGCGAGATGTTTGGCGATATGTACCGACCGACTCTAGTATCAACCGCGCCAACAATGCGCACGCTTTCTTGACATACCTACGCGGCGGTGAATTCACTGCCTTGTTATCCGCTATTTTTGCTGTGGCCTTAACCGATGTCAATGTGGGTGAACCCGAAATCAACACCAACTACTTTCGCTTAGGCGCTGCTGACTTTATTGCACAACACGCCGATGACTCTCCCGGCAGAGAAGTTTGTATGCTGCTATATTTCAATAAGGACTGGAATCACACTGCCGGCGGCGAGCTAACGTTCTTAGGCACAGACGACACACCCATCCGTATTGCGCCATTATTTAACCGCTGCGTGCTCTTCGACCCCTCATCCATTGGCTCTGAACACTGGGTAGAGCCATTGAACATTGTGCAGACAACTGAATATCGGTATAACGTGACCAGTTGGTATTGGTCTGAATGATCTACCCTGCCACCTGGCCTACGCCAGTTTAGCTCACCACGACTCACCCCCTTAGCTTTCTCAAAGCATCAATGAAGGCAAAAAGCCTGATATATCGCCAGAGAAAAGGTGGTTGTGGCAGCAGGTTTTAGGCGAACTATTCCCGTGCGCTATGAAAAATCACGCAGACTCAAGCAAGCCCATTATTCCTTGCCCACGAGGCTTGCTCAAACTGTGCAGTAACCCGTCAGCATTCCATATTGACTGATGATCGCTATCATGTCGGTCAGCTGTTGCTCATCCAGGCATGTTGCCAACGTCTGCTATGTCGCAGCAGAGATAGCCGTTTGAAAATAAAGCTTATTACCGCCGCTCTAAATATTTTTTCGTCTCCATTCAAGCTGCTCGCACTCACGAGACGGCAATGACGCGGATCTGAGCCAAAACAAACCCTGGTGGTTCATGGCCTCGAACAACATCGAATTCCCCAGTAACGCGGCAAACATTTTTTGGACCTGCCAGTCTCCCTTAAAAGGCGCCTAAAGCGCCGTTTGCGTTCTGTCTCATGGTCAGCGTGAAGCGACAGCCGAGAAAATAAAATCGGGATTAGTACCACGCTATAAAATCTAGTAGTCACAGGCCACTATCTGATCATTTTTTGATTTTTACTCAATCAACGCATGTGCTGGCGAAGTCAAGATATTGGCCACCGGCGAACTCATCGACGTTTTCGATTGACTGCTACATAGACCGCCACGCTGACTACTGACGTCGATTTTAATCGTTACCAAATTAATTGTGCCGCTAGTCATTAACTCGGAACAATGAGACCGCAAGGTACTCGGCGAGGCCTTCTCGGCATACATCCCAGCCCAAGCGCCCAGGCAGATAACGCAAGCCCCGTGACCGCGAGAGTGCATCGACAAAATTCGCGCCATCCTATCTGTTTTTTGATAATCTTATCGCTCCTGTAAACGACACACTGAATAATACCTATGCGCAATTTATTGATCGCTGTTTTCTTACTGACCACCGCAACCGCCGCATTGGCCGACCTATCGCAGTTACCCGAGAAGGCGAGCACTGATCGCTCGGAATATCGAACACTCGTGCTCGACAACGGTCTGCGCGTTGTACTGTTGTCGGACCCAGACCTGAACAAGTCATCCGCCGCACTGGTCGTTGGTACAGGGTCCTACATGGACCCTGAAGATCGCCCAGGGCTTGCGCACTTCCTCGAGCACATGCTGTTCCTCGGGACAGAAAAATATCCTGACGAAGCCGAATACTCTAACTATCTCAAGACTAACGGCGGCTACAACAATGCTTACACCAGCGGCGACCACACCAACTACCATTTGGAAATTAACCACCAGGCTTTCGAAGGCGCCATCGATCGCTTCTCGCAATTTTTTATTGCGCCGCTGTTCAGCGCGGAATTCACCAAGCGGGAAATGAATGCGGTAGACTCTGAGTTCGAAAAAAATCTGCAGAGTGATGGCTGGCGCGGACAGGAACTGTTTCGGACGTTAGTGCGCGCGGACCATCCGGAACACCACTTTGCCATTGGCAATCTGGCTACTTTGACAGGTATCGAGCGCCCTGAGTTTATGGCATTTTTTGATCGCTATTACAGCGCCAACTTGATGGCACTGTCGCTTACTTCCAATACTGGCCTCGATCAGATGGAAATCTGGGCTCGACAGTATTTTTCAGCAATCGAGAACCGACAGCGCCCGGCGGTCAACTTCACTGCCGACCTGGTAGATCAAAGCAGGTCCACGGGCGTCGCCTTCTTCGAACCGGTGACAGACCGCCGCGTTCTGAGCCTGACATTTCCAACACACGGTACTCGCGCGCAATACCGCAGCAAGCCCGACGCACTGGTTGGTTTCCTACTCGGCTACGAGGGGGAAGGCAGCCTGCTGTCATTTCTCAAGCAAGAAGGTTTGGCTACAGGACTTAGTGGCGGCGGCCAGTCTGCCAGCAAGGACCACACTCTATTTCAAATTGATGTACAACTGACGCCAGATGGCACAGAGAACTGGCAGCGAGTCATGCAGTTGACCTTCGCCTATATCGATATGCTGCGGAACTCAGACTTTCCCAAATACCTGTTTGACGAGCGTGCAACGGTGGCCCGACTTAATGAGTTGTATGCGGATAAAGGCGAAGGCGCTGGTCGCGCAGTCCGACTCGCGAACAATGCCTGGAGTTATCCCTTAGAGGATGCGGCAAAGGCAGACTACCTTTGGCAGGAGCCGTCACCTGAGCTGTATCGTGAAGTCCTCAATTCACTACAGCCTGACAACATGATCGCGATGCTAGAAATGAAGGGCGTACCAACCGACCAAAGGGAGCAATATTTCGGCGTGGAGTACAGTTATCAGGCATTTACGCCCGATCTATTGGCCACACTGCAGCAACCGACGCCCGTTGCTGCCCTTGCCTTGCCAACACCCAACCGCTTCATTCCAACAAAGGTTGATCTGCTTGTACAACAGCCGGTCAAGTTAATCCAAGAACCCGGGCTGACCTTGTTCTACGCGCAAGATACGACATTTAGACGACCACTGGTTAGCTATCAAATCCGCATTCGACAACCTAATAAAATGGGCGACTTAAACGCTGTTGTCATGCGTGACCTATACACTTCGGTGATCAATGAAATGCTCAATGAACAGCTATACGCTGCCTCTGTAGCGGGACTGGATGTCTCTGTCGCCGATAGCAGCAAAGGTGTTCGGGTCAGCGTTTCAGGCTACAGCCAATCTGCTAACAGCTTGCTGAACTATCTCTTATCACAAATGACGACCATCACCCTGCCTGTTGAGCGATTTGAGGCTTTGAAGGAACGCAAGCTACGGGCCTGGAAGAACGCTGAGTTCGCTGACGCCTATCGTCAGACATTCGAGCTGGAACGAAAATACTTGCTTGAAAATCACTTCACTCCGAAGGAGAAACTGGGCGCTGCTGAAAATATCAGTCTCAGCGATGTGCAGCGCTTCGCCAAAACCCTGTTCAAAAAAGGCAATGTAGAAATGGTTGCCTACGGCAACGTCTCGCAGCAGGACGCCACCCACGCTGCTCGCCAGGTCATTGACAACCTCGGCCTGTCACCTGTGGCCGCTCGCGATGTATACGACACACGACTTCTGGTTCTAGAAAGAGACCAGCCAGTGGTCGCGGCCAATGTATTGCTGGCGAACAACTCAGCTTATATTCAAGGGTTTTTACTCGGTGATGCGACGCCGTTGAATCGCGCGACGTCAGCAATGCTGAGAAATTTTATTGGTGAGCCCTATTACTCCGAAATGCGCACTAGGCAGCAACTAGGCTATATCGTCGCCAGCTTTATCTCCGAGCAGGAAGACAATCTTTACGCGCGCTTCCTGATCCAGTCGGCTGACTATCCCGCCGATGAGCTTAAACGTCGCTCCGAAGATTTTCTGTCGAACCTACTCAATGCGTTTGAACAAGTGTCTGACGAGAAATTCGAAGTGATACGGGCAGCGGTACGAGCAGAACTCGAGGAAAAAGACAAGTCAATCGCCGAGCGCGCTGCCCGCTATTTCATACTGGCGTTTGAGGAGGACGGCGATTGGACGCAAAAAGACAACACCATAGCAGCACTCGAAAATTTAACGCGCGATGATCTACGAGCTATGTTGCAGGGCTTAACCGTCAATGACGGTCTTCAATTCACGACCTTATCCATGGCAGAACAGCATGCCGAGGCCCTCGATTCGGTTAAGCAAACCTTCTCCGATATATTGATATGGAAACGTCAACAGCAGTACCGATAGATTCCTGAGTAGTCACGATTCTGCCTGGTCGCTTGCACTGCCAACGACCAGGCAGACTTGCAGGCTATTTTTTAACCAATATACTCCTCCTAAATCTTGCGAGGACCACATTAGACGTCACCTCAACCCTGCAGACCATCGTCCGTCGCCTGAAGTGAGGAACACAGAAATCGTCAATGCACGACGGTCACACCGGCAGCTATTCCGTCACGAGTAAAAAAAGTTTCAAGACTGCTCCCAAGGTTCAGGGATATTCAGGACTTTGCGTCGAGTTGGCTTTAGGCTTACATTCATCAACGACCGAACACGGTCTTGGGCCCCAACAGAAGTTGGCCATGGTGGCCTGAGCTCTACTTTGGCGGCAAGTTAACAAAGGGGTTTTGCCGTCAGTGGCGTCAATTCTGCTGCGCAAAGCTCAAAACTCCGTATACTAGCCTCTGTCCTCATCATCCACCTCCCTATGCGTAACCTCTTCGACAGAATATCTTTGCCCCTATTGATCGTGTTGTGTCTCTCACTCGGACTAGCGCCTTTCTCTCCTGAGCCACATTTGCTGGAGAAACTCAGAATGCTGGCCACTGGCAATCTGACCAAGCTCATCGACATCTTCGATTTGTTGCTACATGGCACGCCATGGTTATTGCTAGGCATCAAGTTGATTTTGGCGCTAACCCGCAAAGTGGAACAATAAACG
>JABMOJ010000568.1 GCA_013204195.1 SAR86 cluster bacterium | reverse complement strand
TCAACAGATTTTTTTTGTCTGCGGGTAGGCGCACCGTATCCTCCCCCACCTGGCGTCTCCATCCGCAGCACTTGACCGGCCTTAACCGAGACATGCACCTTTGCCGGCAATTCAACGCCGTCAAGCCAATTTCGGCCGCTTGCCCCCGCACCACCACCCGCCAGCCCCCAGGGTTGATGGCGACGACGTTCAGTGAGTAGCGTCAGCTCTGCAGGACCCAGAAACTCAAATTCTCGCACCAAACCGTCACCGCCGGGTTGCGCCCCTGAGCCGCCAGAACCGCGACGGACTGAGTACTCGCGAATGCGCAGGGGATAGTGTTGCTCGAGACTTTCAATCGGCGTATTCAGGGTATTGGTCATGTGCGATTGGACCGCACTCAACCCAGCATGCCCTTGCGATGCACCCATACCACCGGCGAGCGTTTCGTAGTAATCCCAAATTGGTCGGACTTGGTGATTGCCCATGGCAACGTTATTCATCGTGCCTTGACTGGCTGCCGGTATCAGCAAAGGGATGGCTTGCGCCAAGGCGCCTAATACCGTATCGACAATACGCATAGAGGTCTCCACATTACCGGCTGCTGTTGCAGCCGGACGCTGCGCATTGACCAGGGATCCCACCGGCGCTTTAATTGAGATAGATCGAAAAGTCCCCGCGCAAGCAGGTGTCTGCGCCGGCAACAAGCACCGAAACACGTAGTAAACCGCTGCCGCCGCCACCGACAATGGACAGTTAATATTACCTTCCACCTGCCCGGAGGTGCCGCTGAAATCGGCAACCACGCCTGCCGGGCTGACATCCAGGCACAGATCAATCAACACATCCTCGGCACCAAAGCCATCGCCATCCATGAGGTCCTGGTAGCGGTACTGCCCGGAGGGAATCGCACGGAGAAAGGCCTCGGCCAGACGCTGGCCGTAATCGTTGATCGCGATGATACCTTCGAAAAAATCATCCAGACCCTGACGCACAATCAGTTGCTCAAGCCGCGCTAGGCCAACGCGATTCGCGCTGATCTGGGCAGCAAAATCGCCGCTAGTGTCTGCCCCCTGCAGCTGTTTGAAGATCTCCTCAGCCGCCGGTAGCAAAATGCCATCGCGGATCATCAGGGTCGGCGGAATAATCACGCCCTCCTCGGTGATAGATCGAGAAATCGGCATCGATCCCGGTGTGCTCGCCCCGATATTGGCATGATGGGCACGATTGACCACAAAACTCACCAGCTGCGTCTCGACGAACAGCGGCGCAACCATGGTGACATCAGGCAAGTGGGTCCCCCCTAAAAATGGATCGTTAAGCACCAGCATGTCACCGGCTTGCCACTCCACACCGTCGACAATGCTAGCCATGGCATAGGCCATGCTGCCCAGATGCACGGGGATATGCGCCGCCTGGGCATACAGGTCTCCCTGGGCATCAAATAATGCACAGGAGTAGTCCAATCGATCTTTGATATTGGGTGAAAATGCGGCGTGCTGCAGGACCGCGCCCATCTCAGCGCAGATTGACTCGACTCGACTCATCAGGATGGCCAGTTCAACGGCTGATAATGACATTCCAAAGACCACCTGCTTTTAGGGTAGTCGCAGAGTGTAACAACTTCTCTGTCTACTTGCCGCCAACCTTCGAAATCGCCATGGAATGCCTGCAAGCACTGAGTTAACATTAGTGCTTTCGCCCTATCAAAATAATGAAGCAGATACTATGAGCTTGAAACCAATGACCGACGCGATTATGAATACCTACGGCCGAATGGACGTTGTCTTTGATCGAGGCGAAGGCGCCTGGCTGATAGATGAACAGGGCAAGCGTTATCTGGACGCCTTGGCCGGTATCGCTGTCTGTGGCCTGGGTCACGCCAACCCTGCCATCGCGGCGACGATCGCAGCACAGGCGTCTCGACTCATCCACACATCAAACCTCTACCGTATCTCCGACCAAGAAGCCCTCGCTGACAAATTGGTCGAGATATCCGGCATGGACAACGTCTTCGTGGCGAATTCTGGCGCCGAAGCAAATGAATGCGCGATTAAAATCAGCCGCCTTTACGGCCGCCAAAAAGGCATCAGCGATCCAACAATTATTGTCACTGACGCTTCATTCCACGGTCGAACTTTAGCGACCCTAACAGCATCGGGCAGCCGCAAAGTACACGCGGGATTTGAACCGTTGGTTAACGGCTTCGTCAGGGCGCCATTCGACAATATTGATGCAATCAAAAAAATCGCTAATAACAGCAAAAACATCGTCGCGATTATGGTTGAGCCGATTCAGGGCGAAGGCGGTATTCGAGTACCCGATCAAAACTACCTGAAAGAACTACGCAGCATCTGTGATGCCAACGATTGGTTTTTGGTGCTCGACGAGGTACAAACCGGCAATGCTCGAACAGGAAAGTATTTTGCCTACCAGCATACTGACGTCATGCCCGATATTGTCACGACCGCTAAAGGTCTTGGCAACGGTATTCCAATCGGTGTTTGTCTGGCTCGAGGCAAAGCCTCAACGGTATTTAAGCCCGGCAATCATGGCTCAACATTTGGCGGAAACCCATTTGCCTGTAGTGTTGCCTTGAGTGTGATTGAACAAATCGAAACCCTGAATATCGCCGAGCGGGCAGCAGAACTCGGCGAGCGAATGCTCGGCCAGTTCCGCGAGCGTTTGTCTGGATTAAATTGCGTGAAAGATATCCGTGGCAAGGGACTCATGATCGGCATCGAGCTCGACGCTCCATGCGGCGAGATGACCGCCAGAGCTTTGGACAAAGGACTTTTAATCAATGTCACGAGTGACCAGGTGATTCGCCTGCTGCCACCTCTCACCATTACCGACGACGAGGCAGATCAGATTGTCGATATCATTTGCGAGTTGATCGAGAATACGTAGAACCCAACTCTGCGGGTAACAAAGCTGTCAGTGGAATCTTTCGGCCGACACCAAAGCCTTGGGCAAAATCGACGCCTATTTCCCGCAGTATTGTTAAAATTTCGTCATTTTCGACGTACTCGGCAATGGTTCGTTTACCCATGAAG
>JABMOJ010000567.1 GCA_013204195.1 SAR86 cluster bacterium | reverse complement strand
TTTGACTGCCCGGTTCTCATTGTCACCGGTGAAGATGCTCTCCAATACTGGATAGCGGCTGGGCACTTGGGGCCACAAGGGAGCGAGGCGCTGTATGCGGCTGAATTACAGCGGCGCCAGGGTTTGTTTGCTGATGCCCGCCATGTTGTGATTCCCCAAGCCGGGCACATGCTGCACTACGATCAACCGGATCAGCTGAATGTTACATTACGTGCATTTGTGGATTCTTTGTCGACCCAGGACGCCTAGCCGGGCGCCCCTTGCCGGGCGCCCTAATGGGCTTGGCGGTGATTATTTGAGCGGTCCCGTGTCCTCGAGGGCGATGGTCACAATCTCTGCTTCACGTTCGATGATCGCTGGATCTATCTGTTGATCCAGGCCAAGGAAGTGTTGCAGGTCGTCCAGCATCAAGTACAGGCTCGGCACCAGGAACAAGTTGATGACTGTGGCGAACAAGACGCCAAAAGCCAATGATATTGCCATGGGAATAAACATGACGGTTTCTGGCTGTGGGTTGCTCATCAAGGGAATCAAGCCGACGAAGGTGGTCACTGACGTCAACACAATGGGCCGAAAACGGACGACGCCCGCGGTCGTCACCGCCGCAAATAGCGCCACGCCTTTTCGGCGTTGACGATTGATATAGTCCACCAGGACCAGCGCGGCATTCACCACGACCCCTGACAAGGCAATGATGCCTAGCAGGGAAAAGAAGATCAGGTTCCAGCCCATAATGTAGTGGCCAACAATCGCCCCGACAGCGCCAAAGGGAATCACGCTCATGATGACCAATGGCTGCATATAAGACTTCAAGGGAATCGCAAGCAGGGCGTAGATCAGCAACAACGCCAGCAGACTGTTATTCACCAGGCTGCCTACGGCTTTAGACCGTTGCTCCTGCTCGCCGCCAAGGGAATAGGTGACGCCAGGATTGTCGGCGTTGTGACAGGCATTCTTGGCGTTGGCAAAGCTACTGCCATCCCGACACAGGAATTTCTCAATAGCCCGCATGACTTCCTCGGGTGTCACCACGGCCCGATTGACGTCGCCGGTGACATTGACGACCCGCTGTTTGTCTTCACGATTAATCGACGAATAGCCACTGCCATATTCGGTCTCGGCGACCGACAAAAAGGGTACCTGGGTGCCATCCAGCGTTCGAATCCGCATATCTTCCAGGTTCCCCAGTGAACGACGTTCGGCTTCAGGGTAACGAACCATCACACGAACATCGTCTGTACCGCGTTGAATGCGTTGCGCTTCTTCGCCATAAAATGCCTGGCGAACTTGTCGGGCAAGGTCATTGAGGCTCAATCCAAGAGACTTAGCTTCGGGTAGCACATTGAGTTTGACTTCCTGTTTGCCAGCCCGAAAGGAATCTGCCAGATCAAAGACACCGGGATAACGCGCCAGTTCGTCACGCAGAGCCACGGCGGCCTTACGTAAGCCCTCCACATCCCGGCCCTTGAGTCGAACCTGTAATGGGCTGCCGGCACTGAAGGAGTTAGCGTTGAAATTCAGCTCGATGGCATCTGGAATAGAGCCCGCTTTGTCGCGCCAGCGTTTGGCGATCAGATTCGCTGGCAGGTTGGGCCGCTGCTCGATAGGTAGAAGCTTGATCACCACTTCGGCGAGATGGCTGCCACCACCGCCTGGTCTGCTAGGGCCATTACTGCGAGCCGCGTTAGAGCCGATAGAGGCAAAGATATGGGTAATAACATGTTGGTCGGCGGGCAAGCCGAGTTCGCTGTCGAGTTCCTTGCCCAGCTCGATCGCCGCCTGCTCAATACGTTGCGCGCCAGTTTCAGTCAACTCGACGTTGATGCCCTCTGGCATATTCAAGGTCGCGTAAATCTCTTCGCCTTCGACCGCCGGAAAAAACTGAAAGATCACTCGGCCACTGGCGATCAATGCCAGCGCCATTAACAGCACACCTGTGGCAATCGCCCAGGTCAACCAACGCCATTCTAGTGACTTGATCAGGAAAGGTTTGTAAAGGCTGCTGGCGACCCACTCCAATGATCCTGCCAGCTTACCCTGATATTTAATCCAGCCTTTCACCAGGCGAGTCTCGCTCATGAAGTAGCCTTCGGTTTTCCGATGGGCCAGATGCGAAGGCAGAATCAGCTGAGACTCCAGGACACTGAATACCAGGCAGATGATCACAACCCAGCCGATGACAGAGAAGAACGCCCCCATACGGCCTTCAATCATCAGAATTGGCAAGAATGCCGCCACCGTCGTCAGAACCCCGAAAATGACGGGCACAGCGACTTCGATGGTGCCGTCGATGGCAGCCTTACGGTGGTTCTGTGCGCTGGCTTCAAGGCTATAGATACGCTCACCGACGACGATGGCGTCGTCGACGACAATCCCCAATACCAGAATAAACGCCAACACCGTCAAGGAGCTGATATTGATCCCTGCTACAGGAAATACCCACAAAGCACCCATCACGGCGATAGGAATCCCAGCGGCGACCCACATGGCCACTTTGAACCGAAGAAACAGCGTGAGAATAAGCATCACCAGGACCAGGCCCGCCCAGGCATTCTTAGTCAATGCCTCGATACGCCTGCCCAGAGACAATGACTCATCAATCCAGACGGTGGTTTTCAAACCTTGGGGCATAGACGGCGCGATGCGCTTCACATAGTCTTTGACGGCGGTAGATGACTCGATCGTGTCTTCTTCACCGACGCGATAGACGGTAATCATCATCGCCCGCTCACCGTCAAAAGTAGCCCGCAGAAAACCTTCTTGAAAGTCATCGTTGACTGTGGCGATATCGCCGACGGTCAGGTTCGTGCCATCCGGACGAGTCAGCACGACGATGTCTTCGAACTCTTCTCGTCGATAAGCCTGACCCTTGCTGCGGAGCAGAATTTCACCACCGTCGGTCTTGATGGAACCACCGGGCATATCCAGCGATGAACGTTGGATGGCGCTGGCAACGGTGCCTAGGGTCAGTCCGTACTGGCGTAAGTTGTTCTCGCTGATCTCGATGGAGATTTCATAGGGTCGGGCATAGTTGACCACGACCTGTGAAATATTCGGCAGGTCAGAAATATCGTCGCGCATCTTCTCCGCGATGCGTTTCAGGGTCGCCTCGTCGGTTTTGCCGGAGAGAGCGACGACGATAGTCTGGCCGCGGAATTGCATCATGGCGATATTCGGCTTCTCGGTTTCTCTGGGAAACGTCGAGATACCGTCGATCTTGCTTTTGATCTCATTCAGTACTGCGTTGTAATTGGCATCTTGGTTGAGTTCAATGATCACCGTGCACATGCCTTCTGAGGCATAGCTGCGGACCTTGTCCATCCCGTCCACGCCTTCAATGGCTTCTTCCACTCGAATACAAACCGCCTGCTCCACTTCTTCTGGCGCCGCACCGAGATAAGGAATATTCACCTGGACGATGCCAGGCTCGATATTCGGAAACTCTTCTTTGTGCATGCTGAACAGGCTCATCATGCCGCCCACTAAAAAGATGAACATCATCAGATTCGCAGCGACCGGATTATCAACAAACCATTCTATGGCTCTATGCATGTCATTGAACCCCGTTCGTCAATGAGGTGTTATCGTTCAAGGCGATCTTGACCCGCATGCCATCAATCACAGTTTGGATCGGCGATAGGTTGACCGCTTCGCCCGGTTCTAAACCCGCCTTGATGTAGACCTGATCGCGATCGAAGCGCAATAGCTCGACGTTTCGGTAGCGCAGCCGATTATCGGCATCAACCACCAACACTTGGGTTTGATTGCGAATGGCGGCGCGAGGTAACACGACAATATTATTCACTTTACGGCCGTCGATTTCGGCATTGACGAACAAGCCCACAGGCAATGGCGGCCGACCGCTGGTGCGATCATTATCGACCCGAACTACCGCGTTAACCATGCGACTGCGGGCATCGATTTCCGCTTCAGTGCGTACCAGTTTGCCGGACCATTCATAGTACTGGCCGCCATACTGGGTGCTCAGTGTCACATTCGCTTGTGCAGCTGGCGGCAGACTTCCGCGCTGGCCAAGAGCAATGTCAAGAAATGCCAGTTGGCTATCGGCTAGAGGGATACGAACCTCGACGGTTTCTGCGGAATACACCGACGCAACAGTGGCG
>JABMOJ010000566.1 GCA_013204195.1 SAR86 cluster bacterium | reverse complement strand
GTATATTGCTGGCTTTGCACCGAGGTGACCACTCACTATTAGAGCTTGATTCGCCGGCTATTATTCAGCGGTTTGAAGCTCATCGGGACGGCGTGAATGCGGCTAGTCTCGACTTTCTCGAGGTCTTGAATCGAGAGTCTCTGATCCTGGACGCGGCCACCATGCATTATGTGGCGCGCTGGATTACCCCCGTTGGGCCACCTCGTCGATTTGATACTCGATTTTTTGTCGCTCGTATGCCGGCCTGGCAACAGCCAATTCATGATGACCACGAGCTGGTGCATTCCAGTTGGATGGCGCCGGCGGAAATTTTGGCCTTGGCTGAGCGCAAGGAAATCAGTTTGATGCCACCGACGATGCGCATGGTGGAATGCCTGGCGCAGTTTACTTCAACGGCAGCGGTGATGGCGTCCGCTGAGGCAAATTTGCCAGATGCCAGAGTGCCCATGAATGGCATCGCAGCCGTGGGCACGTCGATGGCTGGCGCTGTATCGCTTAACCAAGCCGAGCCCGGTTGGGTGCGGTTAAGACCATTAAGCTAAGGGTTTAACGACTGGGCTTGAATCTCGCGAACAGACCGCCGACACCGCGAACTAGCCAACGTGGCTGATGTTTTGCCCAGGTCACAGCGGCTTGATTGGCGACGCCCGGAATCCGAATCACTTCTCCTGCCATCAGGGCTTGATAACCTTCCCTGGCGACATCTTCGGTGCTCGACATCATAAAGGGTGGCACATCTTGGGCCATCAAGTCGTTCACCAGTTCCGTCCGGGTGAGGCCTGGGCACAAGGCGGTGACTGTCACGCCGGTGCTGCGAAGTTCCTCAGACAGAGACTCGGTTAGTGACAACACGAAGGCCTTGCTCGCGGCGTAAACCGCCATTGATGGCACCGGTTGAAATGCCGCGACCGACGCCACATTGAGAATTCTGCCGCTACCACGTTGAATCATGGGCTGACTGTAATGCTGCGTGAGGCGGGCTAGGGCGCTGATGTTCAGACCAATGAGTTGATCGATTTGGGTCATGGCGGTGTCGTGAAAACTGCCGCTGTGGGCGATGCCGGCGTTGTTGACCAGCACATCGATGTCCTTGCCGAGTAAGGCAACAGCAGCAATCAGGCTGGCGGGTCCGGTATCGGTCGCCAGGTCGCTGATGACGATATCGACAGCGACCTGAGTGCTAAGCTCTGCTGCCAGTGCCTCAAGCCGGTCGCCGCGGCGCGCGGTAATCACCAGGTCGTATTGGTGACTGGCAAATTCTCGAGCCAGCGCTTCACCAATACCCGATGAGGCGCCGGTGATCAATGCTGTACCTTTACTCATGGTCTTTGCCTGATTGCTTGGGTTTCGATGAATCTTCAGTGGCGCCGCCCATCATCTTCTGCAGCCATTGCTGGTAGGCTGCCATCGGTTGCATGGCCGTAGCGATGAGATCGCTATACTGACTGCTACCAGATTCCTTCAGGTAGGCCTGAGCGTTCTGCAAAATTTGTTCCTGAAGTTTGTCGATATTCGGCAGGCCAATGAAGCGGCGTAATTCTTCCGGTGTGATATCGACATCGACGGTAATCTTCATAGAGTTTTCCTGTGGGTCAAAGGGTGATCTATATTGCGACTATCCTATCCCAAAACGAAAGAAGGGCGTAAACGCCCTTCAATTTTACTCGCTGAACTAATGTTGACTGGTCTGCGCTAAGTCTGCAGAAAAGCCCGTCAAATTCAGGTTTACGCAGCTTCAGGCGTGAATACTTTGCGAACTGCAGTGCCAGTCTCTTCAACGGCAGATTTCAAAATGCCGGCCTGTGATTGTGTCGATTCTTTGATACCGTTCCAGAGTGTAGCGCCATATTCGCGCTGTAATTCCATAAAGCTCGTGACGTCACGAACTTCCGGTAGGCGCTGGCTGAAAGTCGCGTTCAACTCAAAATATTTACGGATATTTTCTTGTTGGGTGCGAATCGTTTCTTGCAGCGCATTCTGGTTGATTTCAAACAGAGTACGGCCGAAGTCAGCTTGTTTTTGGATGATGTTCATTGGGTTTCCTCGGTTGTTAAAGCGGTTAAAGTGTTGTGTTGGTCAGCAGGGTTGGCTGACGGTTCTGGTGTTGCATTGCACCATTATATATTGCGATGCAGCAAAGGCAAGCGCTTTTGAAAAATTGTGCTTCCGCGGGTCAACAACATGCAGGGTCAGTGGGGGAGTTATCGACTTTCAAGCCTGGCGTCGAACGCCGGCATAGGAATCAAATTTGAGCGGAGGGTAGGGAATGCCCGGAACTGGAGGGGGTCCAGTTCCGGGTTTCACCATGGCGAGGGGGTCGCCATCTAACAAGGGGTCAATATTCGGTATTAAGTCGCGCTAGGTGTCGTGTCTTCCGCGGGCGAGCTGGTGACCACGGTAGCTTTGGCTTTGGCTTTGGCTTTAGCTTTCGCTTTAGGCTTGGCCTTGGTTGACGTCGCAGTCTTGGTCGTTGGGTTGACTGGCGCTTTGTTAGCTGGCGCGTTATCGGTGGTGAAGGCTTGTTTGAGCGCGTCGCGGGTCTCTTCGATAGCGGTGCGTAGCAATTCATTTTGATTTGCAAAAGAACCTTTCGCGTTTGACCACAGGGTGGCGCCGTATTCACGCTGCAATTCTACAAGGTTGCCGATATTTTTTACTGTCGGTAATTTCTCGCCAAAGGATCGATTCGTTGCGATGTATTCTTCGACATTGCCTTTTTGTAGTGCCGCGAATTCTTTCATGGCGTTGATGTTGATCTCGTACAATGATTTGCTAAGTTCTGTCTGACGTTCGATGATATTCATAATCTCTCCTGAGCGTTAAGGTGAAGCGTCTTTATGGTGCACTGCATCATTATATGCTGCAATGCGTCAAATTCAAGTCTTTTGCGAATAAATTATGTCTATCGTTCAAGCTACCTTGGTGATCGACCCAGTGTCTGCTTGCGTTAACGCCACTGTCGGTTTCAATTTCAATGTGGCGATGTTAAAGGGAATGACCAAGTCTCGGAGTTCTATGTAGGCGGCATTCATATCGTCTCGCAGTCTGTCGGCATCCGGTAAGGCCTCTGCGCAGGCGGTAATAGCGAAGTACAACCGATCGACGTAGCTTTGCACCGTCACGTTCACGCCAGCGCCGTGGGCTGGGATCGAGACCGGGTAATGGGTTAGGACCTTGGCTCCATTGGAGTAGAGTGTTTCGCGGGGACCCGGGACGTTGGATATGACCAGGTTGACCGCAACGGGGGCGGTATCAAAAGCGCGACTCGAGTCTAATAGCTGACTGGTCGCTCGCATGACGGCGGGCAAGCCTGGTAAAGAGACTGCCAGGTCAACGCCAGTGGCAATATCGGCGGTGACGGCCTTCGCGACGTTGGCGGAGTCACGGATCGCGAGCAGGCGGATGCGCGGGTCGGCGTATTCTGTGGCGAGATTGACCTTCATCATGGTCACCTGATTGCCGAGTCGTGTATCTCCAGGCTGCCGCAGAGAGACAGGACAGCCGGCAATCAGGCCCTTCAGGGGCAGTGCATCCTGGCGTTCCAGATAGCGCCGCAAACCGCCGGCAACGATATTCATAAATACGTCGTTGACCTTACAGTCGAGGCTTTTGCCGATCGCCTTAATGTTGCTTAGTGAGTACTCGCCAGCCGCGTAAGATCTGTTTTTGCTGATAGTTCGGTTGAACTGTGTTCGAGCGGGGGTTTCAGCAAAGGCGCCAAATTGCTTTGATGGATCGGCGGCACGCTGCGCCACCCGGACCATTGATTCGAGGCTGCCGATGCTACGGTTAGTGGCGTCAAGCTGATACTTGATCAGGTTTTCGAATGAGCGAAAAAGAGCCTCGCTGAAACTGACTGATGTGTCTTGCTGTAAAAATCCTTCGGGCACAGATTCCTGGCGCGGCGTAGGGCTGGTGTCCATCATCTGCATGATGGCAGTTTGGCCTGAAATGCCATCTAGGCAGGCATGATGCACTTGGTTGTAATAAGCGATTGTGCCGTCTTCAAAGCCGGTGATGACTTTAATGGCCCACAATGGCCGGTCGCGATTCATGGGTTCAGCATGCAGTTCAGCAATCTTGGCCTCAAATTGGGCAAAGGTACCGGGTGCCGGCAAAGCCACTTCGACGACATGCTGGTTGATGTCGAAAGCTGAATCTCTAACCCAAAAAGGGTGATCAATTTGAACTGGGGCTTCCTGCAGCTTGCGGGTCAGGTAAGGTATCAGATGCAGCCGGGTCATCAAAAGGGCTTTGAATTCGGCGATGAAGGTGGGGATGTCTGTGTCTTCAGGCAGGCTCAGGCGCTGAATCGAGGCGATGTGGTTCAACATCGATTCGGTCTCTGAGTATAAGAAGGTAGCATCTACTGCACCCAGCTGTTCCATTTTTTGCTCTCCGGTTCGTTATTGATGGTTGCTACGCAGTCAGCCTGCGGTTTTTAAACTTATTCGTCGCGCTTGAGGGGCTTGCCCGAGCGCCACGTTGATGTGGTACTGCAAGTGCTTATCGCAATGGGCGTGCCAAGCAGGCTCAAGTTTCGAAGAATAGTCTGCCATGCCCGTGCTATCTGGCTTTTAGTACAATCCCGAAGGTTGAGTGTGAGGCAAGAAGATGGCTTTTCTTGGTGCTTTTCCATGCTCCCGCGAGCCGTTTTGGTGCACTGCGGGAGGCATTATAGGTATGTAAAAAGGCCTGTCAATTAAAAAATGGTGCAATGCGTCAAAATATAAATCGAATGCTACTAATGCTGACTTTACCGTTCCATTGAGGTGTTAATCAGGTCTTTTCCAGTAAGGGTTGATAACCTTTCCAATCTTGGACAAACTCCGAAATCGGCCTGATCCTTCTTAGGGTTGCGGGTGAGATTGCGCCTTGGGTTTTGGGGCTCGCTCGAAGAACAAAAAGAGGTTGATGATTGTACGAAACACTTGAAGTTAGTCGGTACCGCTCGCGAGGCCCGTCATCGCTGAATGCCTTGACCGAGATTCCCCGTACTCTGCTGGAGATGAGTACGCTGTTGATGGCCCTACCCCTGTTGCGTCTGTTGCCTCGCGGTGACAATCATACGGTGATGGTGCTGCCGGGATTTATGGCAGGCGATGAGTCGACGATGGTCTTGAGGGGTTATCTATCGAGCATGGGCTATACCGCCCTACCCTGGTTGCTAGGGCGAAATACCGGAGGATTGGAGGTTATGCAAGCTCGGCTTCGGGATCGCTTTGAGGAGGCTTGCACGCAAAGCAACAGCCCGGTGAGTCTCATCGGTCAAAGCCTTGGAGGTATCTATGCCCGTGAACTGGCAAGGTGGGCCCCAGATAAAGTCAGGCAAGTGATTACCCTCGGCAGTCCCTTTGGTGTAACCCATGCCGGCGAGACTCAGTCAGCGGTGAAGCGGCTGTTTGAGCAGCAAACAGGCATGACGTTAGCGCAGATGCGAGATGCGATCACAACGATGGAGTTGCGAAAAACGCCACCGATTCCATTGACCGCCATTTACAGCAAGGGCGACGGTATCGTTAACTGGCGAGTCTGTCGAGAGGTTGATGAGGACCATCAGACGCAGAATGTCGAGGTTTGGGGCAGTCATTGCGGAATGGGGTTTAATCCTTCAATCTACAGGATCATTGCGGATCGATTAGCGCAATCAACGGCTCAGTGGCAAAAATATCGAAGTTGAATAGCATTAACCCAAGGATCTGGCCGGTACTATCGGTGCGGATAATAATGGTATGAACCAGAGGTGAAGGAATGCGGGAATTTAAAAAATACCCCAATCGCAGGCTGTATGACATTCAACAAAGCAAATATGTCACCGTTGAGGATATTCGTCAGATCGTGCTGACGGGTGAAAGTATTGTGGTGAAAGATTCCAAGACCGAAAAAAACCTGACCCGGGCGGTCTTATTGCAGATTATCACCGACCAGGAAGATGAAGGTCATGAACCCATACTGACAAATCGTGTGCTGGAGCAGCTTATTCGGTTCTATGGGGCGCCGATGCAAAGTGTTGTGGGGCGTTATATCGAACAAAGTATCATGACGTTTCTCGAGTACCAGGAGCAATACCGGCGTCGGGTCCAGGAAGTCACCGGTGGGGATCCGTTATCCATGATGCGCAAAGCCTTGGAGCAAAATATGGAGTTTTGGAACCGCTTTGCGCCCAAGCCCTTCGATCGAGAACGCTAAGATTAAGGTTAGGCTCGGTTTTCTTGCCACGCCTGTAGTAAGGGCATTAGTTCCTGATAGCTGTCGATGACGAGAATTGCGTCATTCAGCTGCTCCCGCTCAACATAGGGGCTGTTCACTGCAATGACGGACATGCCAGCAGCGACCGCCGCTGCAATACCATTTGGTGAATCCTCAAAGGCGATGCATTGTCGCGGATCGACGCCCAAAACCTGGGCGCACAATAAGAAAATATCCGGTGCCGGCTTGCCATGGCGAAGCAATGGATGGTTACCACAAATCACTTGATGGAAATGCTTGCGCCAAGGTTTATTGCCGAGTTTTAGCTCGCAAAGATGTTGGTGTGAGCTGGTCGCCAGGCCAACCGGTAGGTCGGTGGTCCCCAGCGCCGTGATAAATTCGCCAGCGGCGGGCATTTCTGGCGCGTCGGCAAATAATTCGGTGAGGAAGCCTTCCCGCTTATGCAGATACTCATCCACACTCATCGGTAGTTGACCGTGATCAATGGCGAATTGTGCGCTGCGGCGAGAATCACCGCCCATGCACTGACGCTTCAGAGCCATGGTATAGGTGGCACCATACGGGTCCATGACTTTTTGAGCAGCCATTGTGTACAAGGGCTCGGTGTCGAGTAGAGTGCCGTCCAAGTCGAATATCAGGGCCGCCGGGCGAGGAATTTCTATCATGGTTTCTTACTGTCAGAAGTTGATGGTGCGAGTTTACCTTGAAGTCTGCTGGAAGTGTTCGCTATCTAGCCTGTATGGCAAGCTGCAATCCCCGGCTTCATGCAATGTTAGTCAGCGTTTGGCATTGGATTTGTTCGATCAAGGTCAGCGCCAGAGCCTCCAAGACCTCATGGGGTATGGCATCCTCCTCGGACGCAAGTTGTTCGACGGCGGTGCTGGCCAGTGTCATCATCTGGAACAGGCGAGGGGGGTTTAACTCAAAGGCACAGCCTTGTTCGACCACGATGTAGGTCAATATAAAGGCCAGAGCATCGGCTTTGCTGAGTCTTTCTTGGCGTGGCATGGCGCTAATATACTCAATTGGCGTTCAGTAAAACAAGGCGTAAAGATTGCCGATACACCGTTCCGGTCGTTTTGTGAGAAATAGCGAGTAAGAATAAGCACCGATGGCTTTTAGGACCTTTCGGTTCTTCGGAGCGGGCCCTAGGAGCGCTATTATGTCGGCATGATGGAGGCGCTAGAATGCATAAAATGACCTTTGCGGAGCGACGCTCGGGTGTAGAGCGGCGCCAAAAGCGGCGACGATCCTTTGGTCGCGTACTCCAAGACTTGTTCCGAGCGACGCCGTCCCGTCGAGCTAAAAACAGACGGGCACCCTATTTTCGAGGTGAGACTTACACGGTGTACTTGACCGATCGGTTGTAACAGCGGTGGTGTCGCTCGGGGCATGTGCGGGGAAGGGCTGTCTGAAGTGCATGTCGGTCGCTGCTAATGCGGCGTGATGGCAGTCATGTGTTCGCGGCGCACCTGACAACAAGCAGACGGCTGGGCCTGATGTGCTTGACGGTTAATTTCGCGGTTCTGGTTCTTGCTTCATTCTATTGAAGTCTCGTTTTGGCGTGAGTGGATCATTTGCGCTGATCCGCCGTGTCTTCAGCTATTTCGCCTGCTCTCTGGGTCTATGTTTCTCCAATCTGCGGTTGCAATCTTGTACCGCGCTACATCAACTCTGTTGCGTGTTTACTTTGCGAGGTGTAGCAATGAGGTTAATATGGCCCATTTTCCAAGGGGCGAAAAATGATTGAGATTAGCCATCTGGTCAAAAAATTCGGTGCCCTGCTGGCAGTTAATGATATTTCATTCTCTGTGGCGCCGGGCGAAGTGCTCGGCTTCTTAGGGCCCAACGGGGCTGGCAAGTCGACGACGATGAAAATCGTGACAGGGTTCCTCAAGCCCAGTGCCGGACGAGTTACCATTTTCGGCTGTGATATAGAGCAAGACACGATTGCTGCGCAGCGACAGATGGGCTATCTGCCAGAAGGTGCCCCTTGCTATGAGGAGATGACACCCCGTAGCTTTTTGAATTTTGTTGCCGCTGCGCGGCATTTGAAGGGCGCCTATGCCAACGAGCGATTTCAGCAGGTCGTAGATACCATGTCGCTGCAAGCAGTGCTTGATCAACGCATCGAGACCCTGTCCAAGGGTTTCAAACGTCGAGTCGGATTAGCTCAGGCCATTATTCACGATCCGAAGATATTGATCCTCGATGAGCCTACCGATGGGTTAGACCCGAATCAAAAACATCAGGTGCGTGAGATGATTCGCGGCTTGGCAAAAGATAAAATTGTGATTATATCCACCCATATTCTCGAAGAGGTGACTGCGGTTTGCAGTCGCGCCATGATTATCGCTGAAGGGAAGGTCGTCGCGGATTGTCGGCCCGATGAACTTGAGCAGCGTTCGAAATATCATGGTGCCCTGACTCTCGACTTTGATGAGTCGGTGACGGCTGGCGATTTTCTTGGGGCGTTTGCCGGATTGGCGCAGGTCGCGTTGGTTGAATCCATTACAGAGAACAACCAGTTGACCTTGTTTCCCCGCTACAAGGATCAATCGATTCTACTGGATGTGAGTCATATGGTTCGAGATCGTCAACTGCCTGTCGTGAGTATCAATCAGGAGAAGGGCAAGCTCGATGAAGTCTTTCGAGCAGTGACCCAGGAGCTAAACTCATGAATGGAATCACGGTGATTGCCGGTCGGGAGATGCGCAGCTATTTTGCAACACCGTTGGCTTATGTTTTCATTCTTATTTTCTTAGTGCTCTCAGGCGTATTTACCTTCTATATGGGTAATTTGTTTGAACGTGAGCAGGCAGATCTGACACCTTTTTTCACTTTTCATCCCTGGCTGTATCTGTTTTTAGTGCCGGCGATTTCCATGCGACTGTGGTCTGAGGAAAGAAAGTCTGGGTCCATTGAATTACTGTTGACCCTGCCGATCACGGTTTTCCAGGCCGTGTTGGGTAAATTCTTGGCGGCTTGGCTGTTCGCGGGCCTGGCGTTGCTGCTCACATTTCCTGTCTGGTTGACAGTTAATTATCTTGGCGATCCGGATAACGGCGTAATATTTGCCAGCTATATTGGTAGCTGGCTGATGGTCGGTGGGTTTTTGGCGATTGGCTCCTGCATGTCTGCGGTGAGTAAAAGTCAGGTCGTCGCCTTTATTTTAACGGGCGTCGTGTGTCTGTTGTTTGTGCTGGCGGGCTTTCCCCTGGTGTTGAACGTATTTAGGGATTGGTTACCTATTATTGTGGTTGATACCGTGGCGAGCCTGAGCTTTTTGACTCACTTCGGCGCTATCGCTAAAGGTGTTTTGGGCCTGCAGGATCTAGTGTTCTTTTTCTCCGTGATTTTGGTCTGGTTGGTCGCGACCACGGTGGTTGTTGAAATGAAACAGGGACAATAGG
Source organism: SAR86 cluster bacterium (assembly GCA_013204195.1). Lineage (GTDB taxonomy): Bacteria > Pseudomonadota > Gammaproteobacteria > Pseudomonadales > Azotimanducaceae > UBA4582. The sequence continues at coordinate 4,877 of JABMOJ010000566.1, read as the reverse complement.
AAAGTCGATGAATAGAAATCTCATTTCTGGTCTGGGTCTGGCCTTGCTTGCGGTGGCTTTTCTAATGGTCACTCTGTTGAATAATTTGTGGTTCAGTGGGGTCAGGGTTGATCTGACGGAGAACAAATTATTCACTCTGGCTGCCGGTACCCGCGAAATCGTCCAGCAAATTGATGAGCCGATTAATTTGTACTTTTTCTTTTCCGAAAAAGCCAGTGAAGATCTGACGACGTTGCGTGCTTATGCCAATCGTGTGCGCGAGCTATTACAGGAGTACGCACTGCTGGCGCCTGGAAAAATCAATTTGCAGTTAATCGACCCAGAACCTTTTTCTGACGCCGAGGATCGTGCGGCAGCCTTTGGGCTGCAAGGTGTGCCGGTCAACAATGCCGGCGACGAGCTATATTTTGGCTTGGCCGCCACTAATGCGTTGGATGATCAGCAGGTTATCGGCTTCTTTCAGCCAGACAAAGAAGCGTTTCTTGAATATGAAATCAGCAAGTTAATTCAGAATCTTTTAGTGCAGAAGAAGCCGAAGGTTGGGCTGTTGTCGACGCTCAAAGTCCAGGGCGACATGGATATGAATACCTTCCAGACCACGCCGGCCTGGGTGGTCATCGATCAGATAGATCAGGCGAGTGAGCTTCAGACTATCACCCCCGGTGCTGAGTCACTGCCCGCAGACCTAGATCTGTTGGTGCTCATTCAACCCCGTGGTCTGGCAGAAAGTCTGCTGTCGAGTATCGATCAGTTCGCGTTGTCTGGCGGTCATGTCTTGGTGTTCGTCGATCCTCTAGCAGAGACAGATCAGTCTCAGGTTAACCCGATGATGGGCATAAGTGGCGCTGAAACAACCATCGACTTTCCACTTTTGGCCGGCTGGGGGGTGCAACTGCGCAAGGATGTGGTGCTGGGCGACTCGCAACAGGCGCTGACTGTCAGCGGCGTCGATGGCCAGCCCGTCAGGCACCTGAGCATCTTGGGGCTGCAAGCACAAAATTTTAATATTGAAGATGTCACCTTGTCCTCCCTTGAAACTATCAATGTCAGTACGGCGGGTATTTTGGATGTACTTGATCAGCGCTCGACCCAGGTTGATGTGTTGATGGCGTCTAGTGAGTATGCGATGCCGATAGAACGCTTGCGCCTAAAAATGCTCGGTGATCCAAGCGAATTACTGCCTGATTTTAAAGCTACGGGGCAATTTTATCCGGTCGCCGTGCGCATTACGGGTTCTGCCTCGAGCCAATATACACTCCCGCTCGGTGGAGAAAGTAGCGTGCCGAGTCCAAATAATTTGAACGTGATTGTCGTCGCCGACACCGATATTCTGTCTGACCGGCTGTGGGTTCAATTGCAGGACTTCTTTGGGCAGAGAATCGTGACTCCTTGGGCTAACAACGGAGATTTCGTCACGAATGCCGTCGATAATCTCACAGGTTCATCGGCGCTCATCAGTATTCGTAGTCGCGGGCGGTTTACTCGCCCCTTTGACGTTGTTCAGGATCTACGGCGGGAAGCCGAGGCCAGCTACCTCAACAGCGCGAATGATCTGCAATCACAATTGGCAGAGGCGGAGCGCCAACTTGGCGAGCTTGAATCGAGCCGAGATGAGCAGAATCTGATGAGTCTGAGTCCTGAGCAGGAAGCGACTTTGGTGCGTTTTCAGCAAGAGAAACTGCGAATCCGTAAAGCCTTGCGTAATGTGCGTCATCAACTGGATAAGGATATCGAGATGCTGGGTTCAACCCTGAAATTCATGAATATCGTGCTGATGCCGTTGTTACTGATATTCGTGCTGCTGGTGCTGAAGTATTTACGCTTACATCAGGTCAGCAGCAGACGAGAATCATGAGCGGCAAGAGATTAAGCCTGGCGAGAGATATCTGTGGATAAGCGCTCGACGGGTATGCTCATGATCGCAGTTATGGTGCTGATGACGCTCGCCTACTTCAGTGCCCGAGATACTGACCCAGTGGCGTTACAGTTAGGTCGGGTGGTCTTTGCTGATCTCAAGCCCAGTCTTGACCAGGTCGCGCATGTCAGTATTAATTCAGGTCAGGCCGCGGTCACGCTAGAAAAGCGCGCGGGTGTGTGGCGGGTTGTTGACCGTGAGGGCTATCGCGTTGACATGGCGCAATTGTCGAGGTTATTACGAGGTTTGGCGGATATGCTTTACCTGGAACGAAAGACCAGCAATCCTTCGCGGTTTGCAGCATTGGGTCTTGCCGACCGCGACACTCAAAATGGTGCCGCGACTTATGTGGAATTGCGGACGCCGAATCAGCGTTGGTCATTGTTAGTAGGTGCCGCGCCGGTCAGTCGTGCGGGTCAATATATTCGGCTACCTGAGCAGGATCAGGCGTGGCTGGTTGATCAAGGCCTGGTGTTGAACTCGACGCCGGAAAAATGGCTTTCGCCAGTGATTTTGAACGTTGACTCTGAGCAGATAAAAGCCGTGATACTTAGTCAGCCAAATGCTCGGCGAGTCGAGATCAGCAATAAGAGTGATGCGCTTGGTCAGGTTGAAAATGCGCGCATTACCAATCTTCCTAATGGTGTGTCGGTACCCTATGCGGGCGCCGCTGACGAGGTGACTCGGGCGCTCGTCAATCTTCGACTTCAGGATGTGCAGACTTTCAATAGCATCGATTGGCGGGATGCTATTGCCGCGCAATTCGACCTGATCAATAATAAGACCTTGTTGATCAGGGGTGTTATGGTTGCTAGTGAATGCTGGATTTCTGTCTCTCTCGGTTCAGATTTCTCCGTCGAAGATCGTCTGATCTATGGTCTGGGTAATGACGTTGAACACTGGGCCTATAAGATCAGTCATTATGACTACGGGCTGTTAGCCCGTGGAATGATTGATTTCATAGACGCTGAGGCGTTATAGGCGACCTGTGTTAAGGCGGGAATTGAGTTACTAAAAAACTGTACAAGGTGTACCCATGAGTTCGAATGATCTGCAAGTCATCTCCTATGAAATCATAGAAGTGGAAAGGCAAGGCCATGTGACGTTTGTTAAGCTCAACCGCCCTGCTGCCCTCAATGCCCTGAATACAGGTTTGATGCGTGATATTGAGCAGGTCAGTCGCGGCTTTATAGATGACGAGCAAACGCGGGTGGTGGTGTTCGTTGGTAATGGTAAACATTTTAGTGCTGGCGCAGATCTTAAAGCGCCAAATGTCGAGCCGCGGCCAACCATGGTGATGCGGCGACGCCAGCATGGGTTGGGTGCGCGGATGATTCGGGCGATCCTAGAGATACCCCAGGTGACCATTGCTGCGATACAAGGTGCGGCTCTCGGCGGGGGTGTTTGTATTCCAACCGCCTGCGACTTTAGAATCGGCGCAGCGGATTGTTTCTGCGGCTACCCGGAGGTGAATTTGGGCATCAATTTGGCCTGGCATGCGCTGCCCTTGTGTGTGCGACTTGTGGGTCCGGCACGGGCCAAGCGAATGATTATGTTGGGCGAGCGTGAGGATGCGCAGACCCTGCTCGAATGGGGGTTCCTGGATCAAGTTGTGCCCGCCGAGCAACTGCAGTCTGCGGCCCTGGCTATGGCGGAAAAATATGCAGGCCAGCCGCCGGTCGCCGTACAAATGATCAAACAGAGTATCAACGCGGTGAGCGCATCGATGGATGATGCGATGATGCATATGGATGCAGATCAGAATATTCTCACCACCCTGACCGATGATCGAGCCGAGGGTATTGCCGCTTTTTTTGCCAAGCGGCCGGCGATATTCAAGGGCGATTAAAGCCAGTCAGACGAGATTATGCTAACGGCTCGAAGAAGTCGGCCGGCTAGTCGGCGTCGATAATTGCAACGACTTGATCTTCGCTGACGCTGTCTTCTTCTTTGACCAACAGCTCTGTCAAGGTGCCGGCGCAAGGTGCCTCCACCGGGATCTCCATCTTCATGGATTCAAGGATCATGATGACATCTTCGGCTTCGACTCGGTCGCCTATTTTTTTCTCAATTTTCCAGACATTACCGGTAACCTCGGCTTCAATGGGCAGGCTAGACATAATTATGTTGTCCTAATCGATAATGGATTGATAGGCGAGTACGCGTAATTCCCGGCGAATTGGATAAGCCGATGAGGGCATTAACTGGGTCAGGAATATCACTAGCATATCTTCTTCGGGATCAATAAAGAAGTAGGTGCTGGCGGCGCCGCCCCAGGCAAATTCGCCTTCTGTACCCAGTATTTGGGCGGTTGGTGGGTCTAGCATAACGGAAAACCCGAGGCCAAAGCCGATGCCGTCGTAGGTGCTCTCACTAAAGACCGCCTGGCCCATGCTGGCGAGATCACCATTGCCGGGCATGTGATTGCTCGTCATGAGTTCCACCGTCTTGCGTCCGAGAATACGAGTGCCTTCATACTCGCCCTGATTCAATAACATGCTGGCAAACTTATAGTAGTCATGAACCGTTGAGACGAGCCCGCCGCCGCCGGAAAATAAGCCGGGACTGCGTTGATAGTGACTGGTCTCTGGTGAGTCGAAGAGTTGCAGGCCATTGTTTTCGGTCCGCTGGTAATTGGCGGCGAAGCGGTGGATTTTCTCGTCGGGCACGAAGAAACCAGTGTCCTCCATGGACAGCGGTTCGAAAATTTGCTCGCGCAAAAATTCATCAAAAGGTGTGTTGGATATCTTCTCCACCAGATAACCACAGACATCTGTCGCAACGCTATAGCTCCAGCGAGTCCCAGGAGAAAACAGCAGCGGGATTTTGGCCAACTTCTCAACCATTTCTTCGAGGCTTTTCGATTGCTCTACAGCCTGCTCACGATACATCGCATCGACCGCCGTAGATTGCATAAAGCCGTAGGTCAGGCCCGATGTGTGGGTCAGCAGGTCGCGAATGG